>CAJORF010000041.1 GCA_905236985.1 uncultured Bacteroidaceae bacterium
ATGTATGGAAGGGCTGGTATTGAGCTGCTGAAAAACAAACTAGTATTGGAGCATGTGCTTTTCAACTAAATTGCAGAAGAACCAAATAGGTACACACGATCATTAATGAATGTACAAAGGTTGAAGCTCTTGGATTTGTGTGCAAGATGTAAAAGCGGATACGCATCCAGCTATTTTGGGTTTTATTTGGGTTTTTGAAAGAGAAAGGAGGCTCTATAAGGCATTATGAATCAAATGATTCAATCCCTTATTTTGGGTTTTTGACTACTTTTTCCAGAAAAAAAAGAAAATAGAGAGAGGAGTTAGAAACTTTTTGCGAAAAGTAGTGCAAAAACCCAAAAACGGCCATGTAAATTGCTCCCTATTAAGTGATTATCAACATTTGTTCACACTTCAAAAACCCAAAATAAACTCAACGATAACGAACTCACCAGCGGGACGAGCCCGCTGGTGAGGATATAGAGATTTTTCATTTTTCACTCTTTCATTTTTCATTTAGTAAGGATTACCTTCTTGCCATCGATGATGTTGACACCGCGCTGAGGCTTAGACAGGGTATACTTCATCATACCACATTGATAATACCCGCAATGAAATACAGCAGGAATGGGAAAGAAAAGTAGCTTTCGCAGGTGATAGGAGCGATAGTGAGAGAGCAAGCCCAGCATGGAGTTGATGCGCGAACGCAGCTGACCAGCATCCATGCTGCCACTCAACGCTGACACCTTCCTTGCCATGCGCCATAGCGAGCCGCTACTCACATACCTGCGACGGGGCTTCAGGTAGGCACCGAGGAACTGCACGTCTGGTAAGTGCTAACGCACAGGGCGGACGCTGTGACCGTTGCTGCGGTTGTTGTTGTTCCAGTTCGCGTTGTTCGAATTGAAGTTCAATTCGTAGGCGTTGTTCTCGTCGTTAGGCGTGGACGACCAGTAGTTGCCGTTCGTTCCAACGTTGTTGAACTCGCCATTCCAGCGGTTGCCCGCAGCGGGCAAGAATCGCCCTGCGAAATGTTTGTTTGCGGCGGCAGTCTGCTGATACCGATGGCTCGTAAGCGGAATCTCCCTGCGGGAGAAGCCAGCCGCCATACCTGTGTTTTTCTCGCCGCCGACCGAGGGCGGTAAGACCGACTGCCTTTGAACTGACCGACTCCAGTTTGTCGGTGTGCATCCTTTATTGTTTGTATCTCATATCAGTGCAGCCAGCCGCTGCTTGATGTCTGCCATGAAGGTCATCGTCTCTATGGGCGACTTGCTCTCCAACGGCCACGCCAGCACGCGCTGCATGATGGCCGTCAGCGTGGGCGGGGCATCCTCCGCACCGTCATCGTCCGAACCATTAACGACCCTTCCGCCTTTCTTGCGCATCCCCGGATTAGCTTCTGTCAGCGGCACGGCTTCCTTCCATTCTTTGTACGCCTCCGCCATGACCTCGGGCAGGTCGTTCAGCATCACCTCTGGCAGTCGCATCACCAAATGTTTCTCGTCCACCACCTCCTGCTGTGCACCCTCAGGCGTCCATTTCCCCAAGCTCGTTTCGGGAAAGCCGATGTAAGCCACTGGCTCGTCGATGCCCTTGAACGCGCGCTTACTCACCTTGAAGTCATGCAAATAGCGGCAACAGAGCCAAGCACTCCAGTCGTAGGCACGGAGGAAAGAGCCTTCGCGATGCAGATGCAGGTCGCGGAATCGACCAGCCTGCACTTGTTGCCGTTCTTGTTCTATCAATTCTTTTGTCAATGACATATCTTTATATGCTTTGAGATTTCAGATACCTTAGCTACACTTATGCCGACAGTCCCTCAGACGGGGCCACCTTTGGCCCTAAAGGGCCGAGCCCCGCCAGAGGGACTGCCAGCATAAGTGCGAGTGTTTGTTTTCGAGTCGCGAAAGGATGCACTTTCAGTTCTAACGCACGGGGCGGACGCTGTGACCGTAGACGCGGTAGCCGCTGCGGCTCCAGTACGCGCCACCCGAATCGAAGTAGAGGCTGCACGCGCTTTTCGGGTAGCTCTCGTCGAGCGTCGAAGACGAGTAGTAGCCGCCCGAACCCGCCCAGTCGAGACTCGAACTCCGGCGGCCCGCAGCGGGCAGGAATATAGTACCACCATTCGGACCAGTGAACTTGCGGCCGCGAACGCCATTAACAGTTGTCCACACAGAAGTGCAATTGTTGACCAAAGCCTTCCATTCTTCAAGCGTCGGCATTCTCCAAGGTGCGCCCCAATTAGCTCGGGCTGCATCGTACTGAGTACCAGAGATGTCGGAGCCGATATTAATCCATTCATTATTATCAGGATAGCCATCATTGTCATTATCGTGCCAATACTGATATGTATCCCAATTATACACATTCTTGGGCTGTGTCTCACCCCAAGCGTAATAGTTGCCAAACTGCTCAGGGGCAGAGGCACCGACATTGCAGCACGCCCACAGCGTACCGATGCCGAGATCTATCATGTGGGGATGGTTGGAGTCTGGACAGGTGGTCTCGCCCTTGACCTCTGCCTCAGGGGAGGCCAACACGTCTTGTCCAAAGAGTTTTACGCTTGGACGGACATAATATTTTTCAGAGGATTCCATACCAGAAAGTTCACAACTGTAGTTGCTGAAAGTACTTCCTGCCTTATATGAGCGACTATCGTACTTGGTTTGGATGATGTTCTTGTCCTCGTCTAAAAGCGAGAAGCCCACCTGCACAGGTAATAGCGGAGTACGGCTGACGTTACCCTTTGCCATAGCCTTATTGTCCTGTCGCCTGCCCTCCACACTGCTGAAGAGCGGGAAGATGTAGCGGTCTTCACCCCAGCGAGGCTCCTCGCGCGGTGCAAACGTATGACTGAAAGTGGCAAAGCCCGATTCACTCTGGCTCCCGTCGTAGCGGGAAAAGATATTGGCATTGGCGTGTACGTTGATACTCCAAGGGAGAGTGGTTCGGCAATAGCTGTCGCGCATGGCATCGTAGAGACCGCCATCCTTTAGGTGCGTCATGTCAAACACGAAATTAATATTCTCCTTCAAGCCCAGACGACCATTGAGGCCAAAGCCAGCTTGCTGTCCGTTGATGGAGAAGTCTATCTGTGGTTTCAGTCCTATCTCTGCTGACCCTTCCATACTCAGCTGCGCTACGTCTGTGCCTGCATCGGTCGTCGGCGTATGAGAGAAAGTCCATTCGCGCTGTGTATAAGTGAAGGAAAGAACATCTGTGCGATTGAAGTGACCTCCATATTTCAGCTCCACCTTTCCTTTCTCCTCGAAATAACCATAGAGTGAAAGCTTGGGCGCAAGCCAGAGCAGTCCAAAAGTATAGGGAATGGGGATTTTCCCAGCTGTGATGGTTGAACCTATCTGTAATTCCTTATAAATGGAAGCAGTACTCTCAGCTGTAAAGTCAATGCTTGTAGTCAAGGCGTTCTGTAAGGTTAACTGGAAAAAGAACGGTGTGGTGAGCGTCTTACGCACAGTTATCGTGGCAGTAGCACGGTCGCCAACATTCAGATTTGTCGTCGTTCCACCACCCGTGATGGTTTGAGACCACTGCTGGTTCCATAGTGTTTCAGTGAATGACACCTTGCGCATACCGTCCCGACGGACCTGATTACCTTCGCCGATTCTGCCATTGGTATATACCACCAACTGCTCGAACACATCTTCGAGATAGGCCTTGGAACATTCGTAATGATAATAAGTGCCGTCATTAGAGATATGCTCAACTCTTGCAATGATGCCATGGGCAAAAGCATCGCAATCGGCAGTAGCTACCACAATGTTCCCCACTTCTGGACGAAGGGTTTCGGGTGTCGCAGCTAACATGGCAAACTTGAGCGTATCAGCCTCAGATATGTAAGGTGAGTGCTCACTCGTCAAAGGAAACACATCATTGCTGATAATGGTCTCTGGCTGCACAAAACTTACACTGTCAATGGTAGCTATAGGAATCCGATACACACTGTCCTCAGTGAAGACCACCTGCGTGACGATGTCCTCGTGAAGGAGGCTGTCAAGGTCGTAGCAGGAATAGGTGATGCTGTCAATCTCCTCGCGGAAGAAGGCATTGAAGTTGCCGTCGTTGCGGTAGATGTAGAAGGCTTCGCCGATGGTTTGGGCAGAAAGAGACCCACCCCCCGCCCTCCCTGTTAGGGAGGGGGCGATTACCGATACAAAGGTGAGGGCCAATGTGAATAGTAGTTTATTTATCGTTTTCATGTTGTCTATCTTTTTCAAGTCTTGAAATGTGACCACTCCCTCCCTAACAGGGAGGGCGGGGGGTGGGTCTTTTACTTTTTCACCACTTTAGAGGTTCGACCATTGACGCTGAGCATATACACACCTGCGGGGAGGGAGGTGAGGGAGAGGGTGGCATGGTTGCCAGAGCGTTTCAGGTTGACGGGCATACGCTTGCCGTCCTCGCTA
>CAJORF010000042.1 GCA_905236985.1 uncultured Bacteroidaceae bacterium
GGCGATTGGTTCGGAATGAAAAAAGATGGCGATGAGCGTCAATGCCATCGCCATGAGTGTTTGTCGTGTTGTCATCGGATGCTTTCAGAGCGGGTTGGCTCTTCTATGACCCCCTATCTGCCCAAAGGTTTAACGAAAAAAGAAATTTATTACTTAGCATCAACCCACGCCTATGTGTTTTGAGCAAAAAAACAGATGGGATTTGAAGATTTTCTCTAAGAAAAAAAGGGCATTTTGCACTGGCGTGTGACATGAAACGTTTCATTTCTCCTAAATAATCTCAAATGATCTACTATGTGAAGTATTGTACGTGAGATTTTTTGTATTTTTGCAGCGTCAATATGAATGAGAAGCTTTCATGTAAGGGATATAGAAAATGATGAGTGCACTACCAAGCTTTGTCCATCCTTTGGCGCACGGCACAGAAGAGTGGCCGACCGCCTTCACCTTTCCATTCCGCTACACGCCTCACCCGCTGTGCCAACGTGCTGCTCTCATCGTACAGGATAAGCTGCGGGAGATGGGGGTGACGGAAGGGAAGATGTATGGGGTGCTGGTGGTGAGGAGGGGTGCAGGTCTTTATTTCCTTGCTGCTTATTCGGGTCAGATGCTTGGCAGTTATAACCATTCGTGGTTTGTGCCGCCCGTGGTGGATTACCTCGATCCTGATTGTTACTTTCAGAAGGAGCAGGGGGAAATCGTGGAGATGGGACGCCGGATAGAAAAGATTCGGAGTAGTGAAGAGCGGAAGACATGGCAGGAGAGGTTGGCACAGTTGACGGCTGAACGGGATTCGGCTGTGGCGGAAGCGAAGAGGGTTTACAATGAGGGGAAAGAGGCTGGCGCAGAGTTGGATCCTGATTATATCCGCCTCCGTCAGTTCCAAAAGGCTAATATTCAGCGGGCGAAGCGGATGCACAGGGATGAGATTGTGGAGCTGGAGGGACGATTGGCGGCGATAAATGCGCAGGCGCATGAACTTTATGAGATGCGCAGACAACGCAGCGAAGCACTCCAAGATTGGCTCTTCGAGCAATTTGTGTTCCTGAATGGGCGAGGGGAGCGGATGGGGCTGAAGGAGATCTTCAGTCGGCGAGCTATTCCTTCTGGTGCTGGAGAGTGTTGTGCACCGAAGTTGTTGCAAGCGGCCTATCAGTTGTGCTTGGAACCTTTGGCGATGGCTGAGTTTTGGTGGGGCACATCAAAGCCCGACCATTACCGCGAGCCTGGTGCCTTCTTCGCTGCCTGTCATAATAAGTGTTACCCCATACTGGGACACATGCTGAAGGGTTTGAACGTGGAACCTGACCCAGCAATACACTACGAGCAGGTGTTGGGGCGCATTGAGGTGGTTTGGGAGGATGAGCATTTGGCGGTGGTGAACAAGCCGAACGGATGGTGCAGTATCCCGGGACGTTCGGACCAGGCGAATCTTTTCGACGAGGCACATCGCATGTGGCCTGATATCGAGGGTAGTATAGTGGTACATCGCTTGGATCAGGACACATCGGGGCTAATGGTCATTGCCAAGAATGTGCGTACTCACAGGTCGTTAAGTATTCAGTTTGAACGGCGTGAGGTAAAGAAGAGGTATGTGGCCATTCTTGATGTGAAAAATGAAAGAATAGGAAATGAAAAATGTACATTTCCTTCTTCTGGCGTAATTCAGTTGCCAATCGGACCAGACTTGGACAATATGCCGCGCAGGAGAGTGGATTGGGAGCATGGCAAAGAGGCGGTGACGCTGTATGAGGTGCTGGGCGAGGAAGAGCGGGGTGTGAGGGTGGCGTTTTATCCGCAGACGGGGCGCACGCATCAACTCCGTATTCATTCGGCTTCGCCCGAGGGCTTGAATGCGCCGATAGTGGGTGACAGGCTCTATGGTCAAGTGGCTGACCGTCTTTACTTGCATGCTGAGGCTATTGACTTTGAGCATCCCGTGACGAATGAGAGGATGCACTTTGAAGTGAAAACGAGATTTTGATAGACAAAGTTCAAAGGTTCAGGGATTTAATGTTCATGTATTTCAGCCAGGCAAAGTGGCGGCGGTGTCGGAGATAGTTGGGGGAGGACTGGTGGGCGTAGGCTTCGCGCTCGAATGAGATGGAGAGATAGGCACTACGCAAACTGCGCGTCTGCAAAAGTCGCACTACCCATTCAACTAAATAGATGAGATAGAAGGGCAGAACAAGAAGCTCCAGCATCTGACGCGTGTGGATGCGCTCATGCTGGAGATCAACAGCCGTGAACATCTTACCCCGCCGTACAAAGATGAGGCCGAAGAGGTTGATGGCGGTGAAGCCCCGAAACGGAATAAAACGATTAACAATCATAGCGCCTCGAACACCTTTAACACTTGCACCTTTATTCCCTTATTCCTACGTCAGTTCGAGTTTCAGGTTCTTGCCGAGCGTGATAAGGGCGGGATTGAGGTCGCAGAAGTGGCGTAGCTGTTCGCGTTTGTCGTAGATGGCGGTTTTGTTCTCTGCTTCCTTGATGGTGAGGCGTATGGTGATGTGACCGTTGTGCAGCAACTTCTTGAGTTCAGTGAGCAGGCGTGGCATCAAGCCCTGCATCATCACCGCTACTTCCTCGTTCTCAACTGCGACGAGGATGGTTGTTCCATCGTCCTGGAGCAAGGGCTGCATGATGCGCATATTCTGTGCCAACGCTGTCTCGTCGGTGCTCATCGAGCGGATGAAGGTGTGCCAATGGAGGCTGAGGTCAGCTTGTGTGAAGGGCTGACGCTCCACGATAGTGTTTGCGGCTGAACTTTCGGCTGTGCCGTTGACGGTGGAGTGAGCAGTGGGCTGCTTGCGGTGGATGCTTGGGCTGAGGGAGCCCAAACGGATGGTAGGGCGCTTGGCTGCGGAAGCGGAGGGGGTAGATAACCCGGAAAGTACGGTTGGCCCTGGTTGAGCGGATAGGTTGGAATTGGAAGCTTGACTGGCGGTGGCGACATTCGTGGTGGGAATAACCTGCGCGGGAGAGGACGCAGGGGCAGCCTCCTTGGCAGCTACTGTCAGGAGACTGAAGATGGGTTTTAATGTACGTACAGGGCGACGCCCCGCACTGGCGTCATCATCGTTCGTGGCCTGAGCACACTCGATGAGCGTGAGCTCCACCTGAAGGCGTTTGTTGCGGCTGGTACGGTAGGCTTGGTCGCAGTCGTTGCACAGACGTATGGCGCGGTAGAGCCACTTCACCTTGCAGCGTTGAGCCTGTTCGACGTATCGCTGACGTATCTCATTGCTGGCCTCTAAAAGTTGAGATGTCTGGGCATCGCGGCTGACGAGCAGGTCGCGAAGATGGCTGGCCAGTCCGCTGATGAAAGGCCCTCCCTCGAAGCCTTTGCCTAGTACTTCGTTGTAGAGAAGTAAACAGTCACTGATCTTCTGCTCCAACATGTCATCCACTAGACGGAAGTAGTAGTCGTAGTCGAGCACATTGAGGTTCTCGATGACGCGTTGGTAGGTGATGTTGCCACCCGAGTAGCTGACAACCTGATCGAAGATGCTGAGAGCGTCGCGCATACCGCCGTCGGCTTTCTGGGCGATGACGTTGAGGGCTGTGGGCTCGTAGGTGTAGCCTTCCTTCTCGGCGACGCTTGCAAGGTGGCGCACGGTGTCGTCGATGGTCATGCGCTGGAAGTCGTAGATCTGACAGCGGGAAAGGATGGTAGGCAGGATCTTGTGTTTCTCCGTCGTGGCTAAGATGAAAATCGCGTGCACTGGAGGCTCTTCGAGGGTCTTGAGGAAAGCGTTGAAGGCTTGCGTGGAGAGCATGTGAACCTCGTCGATGATGAAGACCTTGTACTTGCCGATCTGCGGCGGGATGCGCACTTGCTCGATGAGGCTGCGGATGTCATCGACGGAGTTGTTGGAGGCGGCATCGAGCTCATGGATGTTCAGCGAACGTTGCTCGTTGAAGGCCTGGCAGGACTCGCACTCGTTGCAGGCCTCGCCGTCGGCGCGGGGCGAGAGGCAGTTGATGGTCTTGGCGAAGATGCGTGCGCAGGTGGTCTTGCCGACACCACGAGGGCCGCAGAAGAGGTAGGCGTGAGCCAGCTTGCCGGCGCGGATAGCATTCTTCAGTGTAGTTGCGATGGCACTTTGTCCCACGACGGTGTCGAAGGTCATGGGACGATATTTACGCGCAGAAACAATGTATTCGGACATATTTTATGGGGTTTTGCGGGCAAAATTACATAAAAAGATTGAAAAAACGGGTGTTTCGGGAAAAAACTTTCAACTTTCAACTTCCAACTTTCAACTTTTTTGTAACTTCGCCCCGCCAAACGTAGAAAATAAGGAAAAAGAAAGATTATGGGACGACTATTGACATTCTGGAATCATGTGCGGCGCTATAAATACCTGGCCGCCTTTATCATCTTCCTGCTGATCATCGGTGTGCTCGATGAGAACAGTCTCTACACGCGCTACCAGCGTCGCGTGGAGATTGAGAACCTCAAACAGGAAATTAACAAGTATCAGTCTCAGTACGACGCGGAGACCGCACAGCTTCAAGCCTTGCAGAACGACCCTACCGCCGTTGAGCGAATGGCACGGGAGCGGTATTTCATGAAACGTCCCAATGAGGACGTCTTCGTGTTTGTGGCTGACACGGCTGAGACACAGCCTGACATCACCTCGAGATGAAAGAACTCGATCATAGACTCCTCGCGTTGCAGCAGATAGCAGCTTTCGTGATGCTTTTTGGTGCTGCCGCATTCCTTTGGAAACCTATACTGGCCACGGTGTGTTACACGCTGGGGGCTTTGGTATTCTGCCCTTTGCAGATGTTGCAGCGTTATGAAGGACCGAGCTTTGTTCTCCGCCGTCTTCGCCGTCAGCAACTTTTGGGACTGGTGGCTTTCCTGTGTGCGGCCTGCTGCATGATTATGCAGGTGGGAGGCTTCGGCTTTGCTCGCCGCAACGAATGGGTGGTGTGCCTGGCCATCGGCTGTGTGCTGGAATTATATACGGTGTTTCGCATCCCCGCCGAACTGAAGAAGGAAGAGGAAAGATGAGAGATTAAAGATTAGGAGACGGTGATAAACGTAATCTATAAAATATATCAGCTGTTCATCGCTGCACCTATTCTCTTGGTGCTGACGATTATGGCGGCCTTGGCAACCATCATCGGCTGTGCGCTTTTCAACGCTTCGTGGTGGAGCTATTATCCCGGCAAGATATGGTCGAGGGCCTTTGTCCGATTGCTGCTGTTGCCTGTGAAGGTGGAGGGACGTGAACACATGGATGCCACGCAGAGCTATATCATCATTCCCAATCATCAGGGGATGTTTGATATCTTCCTCATCTACGGTTTCCTGAACCGGCATTTCAAATGGATGATGAAGGAGGAACTGCGCAGTATGCCTCTGGTGGGTAAGGCTTGCGAGAGTGCCGGATTCATCTTTGTGGATCAGAAAGGTGGTCCCAAGAAGATGAAAATGCTGCACGACCGCGCACGTTCTGTGCTACAAGGCGGCATCTCGCTGGTCGTGTTCCCCGAGGGAGCTCGCACGTGGGACGGACAGATGCGTCGCTTCAAACGCGGGGCTTTCCAACTGGCCAGTGAGTTGCAGTTGCCCCTCTTGCCCATCACCATCAACGGCTCCTTTGACGTCCAGCCTCGTTCTCGCGGTTATGTCAGTTTCGTCGATTGGCATCCACTAACACTCACGATACATCCTGCCCTTCAGCCCAGCGAGCCTACTGATGAGGCTGAGCACGCGTTGATGCAACAGGCGTATGACGTCATCGCCAGCCGCCTGGAACCGTCAGTCAAATCTGCTCCCAAGGCAGGGACATATAATCCAGAGGACTGAACACCAACCATCATTTAAATGTAATGAACAAAATCCTACACCTATTTATATATGTTGGCGCTATGCTGTTGGCACTGTCCAGCTGCAAACCACACATCGATATCCAAGGCACTACGTCGATTCCCGAACTGGAGGATCGGATGCTGTACTTGCGCGTGTATAAAGACGGCAATCTGACCGTCATCGACTCTGCGCGCATCGTACATGGCAAATTTCGTTTCCAAGGTGATGCTCAGGACTCCACGGTGATGGCTAACCTCTTTTTGGGCGATGAGAGTATTATGCCGGTAGTCATCGAGGACTGCCCGCTGACCATCACGCTCAACGACAACGAACGCTGTGTGTCGGGCTCGGAGCTCAATGACTCGCTCTTCGCATTCATCAAGCGCAAGATGTCGCTGGATTTACAGATTGCCGACCTACCGCATCGCGAGAGTCAAATGATCCTCGAGGGACGTGACCACGAAGAGATCCTGGCCGAACTCAACCGTGAGGCTGTGGTGCTCAGCGCGCAGGAGGAGGAACTGGTGATGGGGTTCATTAAGAAGAACATGGATAATGTGCTCGGCCCGGGCGTTTTCATGATTGTTACATCAAGCTTCCCATATCCCATCATGAGCCCCAGCTTGGAACAATTGATTGCATTGGCCTCGCCCCACTTCCTCGCTGATCCATACGTGCAGGAATTCGTGCGATTGGCGCGGGAAAATATGGAGGATCTTAATGAATGACAATACCGTAACGCAGCTCTTGAACAAATCATAAAATAGTTAATCAGTATGAACGCTTACCTGAAGCTTCTTATTTCCATCATGCTCATCTCGCTGACGTTGCCCATGTCAGCCACGGATTGGAATGTGACTGCAGACGTCGTATGGGCGGGGCGACACTACCGCGAGCTGAACGGCCTCGCCACAGGATATTCCGAGAACGATGGTCCCATCACATGGACTTTTGAAGACGGCACTAAAATCACTTATCTCGTACATCTGCCAGAGGGGCATGTGCGCGCCGATCTGACATGGATGCCCAAGAATGGAAAGACGGTCACGCTGAATGTACGCGTTCTGTATCCTGCTACGGAGACTGTGGTCATCGAGCATACGGTAATGAGCCAGACAGGCAAGAATGCCAAGCAGATCGTGGAGATTCTTCCTGATACGGAACTGGCTGAGGACGGGTGGTATCGCATCGAGTTTACAAGCCCCGATGCGCGTCAGAACCTCGATCAGATGCACTACCTGACCTTCCAACGCGAATCCGACCAAGTAGCCACTGCAGCCAATTCGATGATGGCACCTGCCGTTCATCTGTGGTGGAGCACAACGGATCCTAATGCCCCTTCGGGTGATTCCTTCGATTGGATTTACACGGAGGCACTCATCCCTGAAGCCCTCAAACAGTCCTGCACCTATCAGATGACTATCGGCTCCAACGGCCTTTACTCTGGCATACAGACGAATCACCTACTGAACGATGACTCGTGGACTCATGCAGTCATCTTCTCTGCCTGGGATGCGGGCGACACTGACATCAACAAGACGCTGCCTGACTATATGCGTTCGGGAGCCCTCGACGTTGGCGAAGGTGCTTACGCTGTGCGCTTTGGCGGCGAGGGGACAGGAGCCAGCCTGCGTTATCCCGAGGGACAGCGATGGCAGACCGACCATTGGGTGCAGATGCTCATGTACGAACGTCCCGACTACGTAGAAACTGTGGACGAGGACGGCACGCGAACCCCTTTCCGCAGCACGCTTCTGTCCTACTGGTATAAGCAGGCAGAGGAGAGCGAGTGGCATTACTTTGGAACGCTCCGAGCGGCAGGCACATATCGCATGGAGGGCAATAACTCAGGGCTCTACAGCTTTCTGGAGAACTGGAGCGGATTTGGCGGCGACCTCTATCGACGTGTCTATTACCGCAATGGATGTATGCGCTCCACAGCCAGTGGAAAGTGGTTCTGCCTGAACCATGCTGGCTTCGGAAGCACGCAGCACTGGGACATACAGCGCGATTCGCGCAACGACTACGGACACGGTGTCACCTCGCTCTATGACAATAGCTTCTATATCGAGACTGGGGGTCAGCTGGGTGTACGCGACAGTGCCAACACATACGATTACGTCCCACAAGGTGAGATGCCCTGGGTCGATACCATCGATATTCAGAGACTGAAGAACCGCGTCGAAATGGCTGTGCGCCGTGGTAACAACAGGGATGTGAAAATGAGGATTGAGGCCACGAGTGTCGTCTCAGATCCTTTCACATGGCAATTGGTGTCGTTCAGCGACGAAGAGACAACGGGTGAGGGCGATTACGGGCGTGCAGCACAGATTATGGACGGCAACACGTCGAGCTACTATCGCCAGAAAACTTACTCAAGCTATCCCCACACCTTCACCTTTGATGCGGGACAACCAGTGACTGTAGCTCGTATTGGGCTCTATCAGAGCATGGATCTGAACTATCGTGCAAAACAGATGCAGTTTTCTGTCTCAGAAGATGGGGTGAATTTCACCCAAAAGGGACGTCTGACTTTTGAGGATGACGAGTCTCCGACGGCAGAGCTTCCTGAGCCTGTTACGGCAAGATATTTCCGCTGCCGCTTTGTTGCGGGACATGGGAGCGGGCAAAACCTTGCCATCAATGAGATCTATTTCAAGAATGATTATAGGTTGGATGATATGAAGAAACTGGCTGCAGAGCTGCTGGCGCAAGAGGACTGCTTCAGCGGCTACAGGCCAGAGGCTCTCGATGAACTCAGACAGGTGTATGCCGAGGGCAATGTAACGGATGTCACTGAGCTACGTAAGGCCATCACGCGCTTGGGAGAGAACGCCCAGCCGCTGAGCTGGGGCTTGGTCGATAAGGCGAGCCATCTCACATCGTTTTCTGCTTATCAGCTGCATAACCCCTACGGCTTCGGCGACCTCGTGGCAGATGAAACGGGACAGGTGTCAATTTCCGGTGCTACGATAGATGGTGCACTCGAAGGCTATCAACGTCCTACGCGTGTGTCTGCCCTCAATGACAACTGGCTCATCCTCCGCTCTGAAGTACATGGTGAATACTACATCTACAACTGTGGAGTCAAGAAATATCTGCACATTGATGAGAATGGAATCACGCTGGGCGATATGCCTCAGGGTATCGACTTGTCAGCACGTAGTGATGGTTTCATGATAGGTGTGAGGCGGGCAAAGTTGCAACTGCAACCACAATCGGCACAACCTGTCATACGCACTTCGCGCTCGGAGAACTCTTGCGTGTTCCAACTGCGAAACAATTATGCCAACTCGCCGACAGATACGGAAGTGCGCGAGTGCTTGGCGACAGCTGAAGTCGCGCTTTATGGTGGCGGAGAGGATGTGGTGGAACCACTGGAGAAGGCTAAGTCGTGGAAGGGTAAGGAGGTCAGCGTGACCAACCTCCAGGGTTTAGAGTTCTACCGGGGACGTTACGAATCCATTCCTTCATTGCCTACAGGCGTCTATATTGTTCGTTCGGGCGACAACACTATAAAGAAACTGATACGCCGCTAAACCAGATTAGCGACAAGATAAGGGCGCATTTCTTCGGGGGTGCGCCCTCGTCGGTGTGCGTAATCACGGAGCTGGTCTTCACCTATGCTCCCGACAGAGAAATAGCGGGCGTCGGGGTGAGCAATCATGAGACCGCTGACGCTGGCATGGGGGTGCATCGCACCATTCTCAGTGAGACGGATGCCGATAGCTTCGAAATTGATGAGGCGGTCGAGGCTGAAGTTGAGGCTTTGGTCGGGGAGACTGGGGTAACCTACGGCAGGACGGATGCCCTGAAAGTGTTCGGCGTGGAGGGCTGCAACGCTCAACTGCTCACGGGGAGCATAACCCCAATAGAATTTGCGGATGGCTTCGTGAGCACGCTCGATTGCTGCTTCTGCCAAGCGGTCAGCTAAAGTCTGGCAGAGCAGATGGCGGTAGTCATCGTCGGCATAGCTGTGCTCAATGTCTTCATCGGCGCAGGCCGCAAAGACTCCAATCCTGTCGCGCAAGCCGTCGGCGTTCTTGGGACGGATAAAATCGGACAAGCACAGGAAGGGCTCGCGTTGCTGTCTTAAGAATGAAAGTGTGGTGGATGATGTCTGTTCATATAGAATGATGTCATCGCCATCGGCATTACATTCGAAGAGCCCGAAGCGGACACCCGTTTGGAATACTAAATCCAACTCATTCAGCATCTTGACCGCTTCCTTGTGCAGTTGCATCGCTTCCGCTGCTTTGGCACGATCTGCAACAGGGAAACTCGCAAGCCACGAGGCACGGCAGCTGTCACAGCCGTGGATCTGGGCAATAAAGGAAAAGCGCGCTGGGAAACCCCAGGCGTGAAAGAAGTATAGCCAGTTGATGTACGGCGTCACCTCATGGATCTTATAGCGCAGGGTTTGAATCATGCACACCTTTTGATTCCTTAACCTCTTAAATTTAACGCATGAACTTCACCGCCTGCGCATGCTCATTCCCATCCGCAAAGACACCATTCTGATAGATGAGGCGTCCGTTGCAATAAGTCTCTGTTACTTGCCAGGGGAAGGTACGTCCTTCGAGCGGATTCCATCTGCAGCGGCTGACAATCTGTTCGGCGGAGAGTGTCCATGGTTGGTGACGCAAGAACACCAAGTCCGCTTTCATTCCTTCACGGATGAAACCACGGCCTTTGATGTTGAAGAGTCGTGCAGGATTGTGGCACATCAGTTCCACGAGGCGTTCAATGGTAAGAACTCCCTTTTCGACCAAGCCCATCATGGCGGGCAGGGAGAACTGCACCATAGGCATACCAGAGGCAGCCCGGCGACAGCCCCCCTCTTTCTCGGTGAGTAGATGGGGTGCATGGTCTGTGGCGATAGTGGTGATCTGTCCGTTCATCAATCCCCGCCGTAGGGCCTCGCGATCAGCGTGGCTTTTCACTGCAGGATTGCATTTGATGCGCGTTCCCAGCATCACATAGTCCTCCTCGCAGAATAAGAGGTGCGGCACACAGACTTCTATGGTAATAGAAGCCCGCCCTCCAGCTCCTCCTAAAGAGGAGTGTGGATGTACGTAGCTTTCGGACGTAGTGAGGCTCTCCCCTAAACGCGGGAGCGGAGAGATGGTCATTAATTCCTCTTTCGTTGTCACATGAGCTATGTGTAATTGCGCTCCTGTCTCCTGTGCCAATTGTACGGCCAGTTGTGAGGATGCTATGCATGCTTCTCGGCTACGGATCTCAGCGTGATGGATTACACTGGGGTCATCGCCGTAGAGAGCCTGAGCTTCCTTCATGTTGCGGCTGATGATGTCAGAGTCTTCGCAGTGTGTCATGATCGGAAGGGGAGATTTCTCGAAGACTGCACGTAAGGCTTCACCACGATCCACAAGCATCCCGCCAGTGGAGCTGCCCATGAAAAGTTTCACGGCAGGAACGGTGGTTGGGTCGAGATGGGGTAGGAGGGTGGCATTCGTGTTGGTGGCACCGAAGTAGAAGCTGTAGTTGACAAAGGAATGGGCAGCACCCAGTGCCTGCCGCTCAGCCAAAGCCTCCAACGATATCGTTTGAGGTACCACATTAGGCATATCCATGATGGTGGTCACACCGCCAGCAGCCGCTGCGTGTGTCTCTGTGTTGAGATTGCCTTTGTGTGTCAAGCCTGGCTCGCGCGTATGAACATGTTCGTCGATTACTCCAGGGAGCAAGAGACACGCCTGATCATCCGCCCCAGTTCCCTTCCCGTCAGGGAGGGCTCCCCCAATCTCAAAGTCAATCTCTTCCTTGTCTGTTATCTTGGCAAGATATTCTCCCTCGACAACAATATCTGCCCGCAGCACCTTGCCGTCGGACACATAGATAATATCATTGAAACAGATTCGTTCGTTTGTCATTACTCAAAAGTAACTCACCTCTTCTCTTTGAATGGAGTGATTATGTGGTAGCCTTTTTATATTTCTTAAACCATCCATCCCATCGTAGCCGCATTACGCCGAACACCGCTTCTGAGAAGATGCCGCCAGACATCTTGCTTGTGCCCAGCTCACGGTTGACGAAGATGACTGGAACTTCCTTGATCTTGAAACCACACATCTTGGCAGTGAACTTCATCTCAATCTGGAAGGCGTAACCCTTGAAGCGCACGGCATCAAGGTCGATGGCCTCTAATACCTTACGACGGTAGCAGACGAAGCCTGCTGTCGTGTCGTGAATGTCCAACCGAGTAATCAGACGTACATATTTCGAAGCGAAATAGGACATCAGAACGCGTCCCATAGGCCAGTTTACCACGTTGACACCTGAAACATAGCGGGAACCGATACTCATGTCATAGCCATCGTCCTTGCAGGCGGACAGCAGACGGGGCAGGTCGGAAGGAGCGTGGCTGAAGTCGGCATCCATCTCGAAGATATAGTCGTAGCCCTGCTCCAACGCCCATTTGAAACCAGCGATGTAGGCTGTGCCAAGCCCCAGCTTGCCCGAGCGCTCAATCAAGAACAGGCGCTCTTTGAATTCTTTTGCCATCAGACGTTTGACGATGGCTGCGGTGCCGTCGGGCGAACCGTCATCAATGACTAAGACGTTGAATGTATGCTGTTCCAACCCTGTGACAGCGCGGATGATGTTCTCGATATTTTCCTTTTCGTTGTACGTTGGGATAATGACAATACTATCTGTGTGCATGCGCTTTCGAATATCAATTTTTCAACTTTCGTAGTGCAAAGGTAGTGAAAGAAATGGTTCGTGTGGCATTTTCTGCCTTTTTTTAGCAAAAATAAAACATTCTTCAGAATGTCCATTTCATCGCCAGGGTTGGGATGACGTAGAAACGGTTGTTGATGCCTTCGTTGGGCCAGACGAGATTCTTGCTGATCTCGATCTCAGTGCCGACGCTCCATTTGGCCTGGTCGTTGATGCGAGGCAGATGCCAAAGGTTCACCCAGAACTGTGGCTCGGCACCTAACACCACGCGCCCTTCGACTCCTTTGTCATACCAGAGGTCGCAATAGCCCGAAAATGTGCAGAGACCTTTGGCGAATTGGATGCCCCACACGCCCGTCAGCTGCGCGCTGTGATAGCAATCACCATGATTTTCCTTGTGCGACAGGAACTTATACATCAGTTGAAGAGAGAATGTTTTGGTGAAATCCTTACTGTGCCAGTTCCATGCCGGTCCGATGAGGTAAGCGTCATCATAGCCATAGACAGAGCGTTGCAGGCCGCCATTATATTCCAGATGAATCGCAATAGGTGCCTTCCAAAAGCAAAATTCACGCGAAATCTCGCCATAAGCGCTCTTGATAAAACGATCGCCAAAATCGGCATCGATAAAGAAATATGTACTACCCCAAGCATCGGGAGTGAAATTCTCGACGGTAGCTGTTACGCGAGGACGGTTGGAGAGCTCCTTGCCATAGATGTCGTGACCAAAGTCATAGTGGACTTGGATATCGAGTTGTGCATACATGGGGATGACTATGCACATAGCACTCGTCAGAAGAAAGAACTTTCTCATGTAGTTCGATTCTATATATAATTAATAAGGTGTAAAATGATGCCCAAGAATCCCTAAGGCGGTGCAAAGGTAGATAAAAAATCACATTGGAGCAAAAAAAGTTGCCAAAATGTTTGGCAGTTTCGCAAAAACGCTGTACCTTTGCACCCGCTTTCGAGAAAGAACGCCTGCTGAAGGGTCAGCAACATGGCTAAGCTCGGAAGGGCGCTTAGCTCAGCTGGTTCAGAGCATCTGCCTTACAAGCAGAGGGTCGGCGGTTCGAATCCGTCAGCGCCCACATGATGGCTCCTTAGCTCAACTGAATAGAGCATCTGACTACGGATCAGAAGGTTGTGGGTTTGAATCCCGCAGGAGTCACTTCTTTGAC
>CAJORF010000043.1 GCA_905236985.1 uncultured Bacteroidaceae bacterium
ACAACAAAGTCATGGACCAGGAACAGGTGAACCGACTGACGAACTATGCTCTGGAGCACGGCGTGAACTACTTCGACACGTCGCCAGCCTACTGCCGGGGAAAGAGCGAGGAATCGCTGGGCATCGCATTGGAACAGAGCGGACGCCCGAGAGACTCGTACTTCATCGCTACGAAACTCTCGAACTTCAGCCCACAGCAATATAGCTTCGAGGAAGGATGCAAGATATTCGAGAACAGCCTGCAGTACCTGAAGACTGACTACATCGACTACCTGTTGCTGCACAGCATAGGCGGCGGAGGCATGGACAACCTGCGCCAGCGCTTCCTGAACAACGGCCTGCTTGACTGGCTCATGGAGCAGCGCGAGAAGGGACGCATACGCAACCTGGGCTTCTCGTTCCACGGCGACGTCACCGTCTTTGACTATATGCTGGAGCACCACGACAAGTACAAGTGGGACTTCGTGCAGATTCAGGCCAACTACATAGACTGGAAACAGGCCGGTGGACGGAATATCAACGGAGAATATCTATATACCGAACTGGAGAAGCGCGGCATACCCGCCGTCATCATGGAGCCTCTGTTAGGTGGTCGTCTGGCTCAGCTCAACGACGACATCGCCGCCGAACTCAAGCAGCGCGACCCCGAAGCCACTATTGCCTCATGGGCGTTTCGTTTCGCTGGCACGCCCCAGGGCGTCCTCACCGTGCTCAGCGGCATGACCTATATGGAACACCTCGAAGAGAACATCAAGACCTACTCGCCCCTGGAACCTATCACCGAGGAGGACAACGAGTTCCTGATGCACATCGCAGAGGAGATCTTCGGGCAGAAGGAGATACCCTGCACCGCCTGTCAGTACTGTATGCCCTGTCCCTACGGCCTCGACATACCGGGCATCTTTGCCCACTACAACAAATGTATCCGCGAGGGCAACACGCCCCAAAGCTTCGGCTCACCTACGTTCCGCCGCCAACGCCGTGCCTTCCTCGTGGGCTACGACCGCAGCGTGCCGCGCCTCCGTCAGGCAGACCACTGCATCGGCTGCAACCAATGCACCTCCCACTGTCCCCAGCAGATCAACATCCCCCGCGAGTTGCAGCGCATCAGCGAATACGCCGAACTACTGCGTCGCCAAGGCGGGCCTCTGTAATTTTCATTTTTCACTCTTCACTCTTCACTCTCAATGAAATTCATTTCCTGGAACGTCAACGGGCTCCGCGCCTGCGACAGCAAAGGCTTCCGCGATGTCTTCCGTGATCTCGATGCCGATTTCTTCTGCCTGCAAGAAACCAAGATGCAGGCGGGACAGCTCGACATCGCTTTCCCCGGCTATGAGAGCTATTGGAACTACGCCGACAAGAAAGGCTACTCAGGAACGGCCATCTTCACGCGCCACACACCCATCGCCGTCACCTACGGCATCGGCATTGACGAGCACGACCATGAGGGACGTGTCATCACGCTGGAGTACCCCGATTTCTTCGTCGTCACCTGCTATACGCCCAACTCGCAGGACGGCCTCCGTCGCCTCGACTACCGCATGACGTGGGACGATGCCTTCCGCGACTACCTCTGCCGTCTCGACACCCTCAAACCCGTGCTCATCTGTGGCGACCTCAACGTAGCCCACGAGGAAATCGACCTCAAGAATCCCAAGAGCAACCGCATGAATGCTGGCTTTACTGACGAGGAACGCGCCAAGTTCTCCGATCTCCTCGCCGCTGGCTTCACTGATACTTGGCGCACCCGCAACCCCGATGTCCGCGATATCTACTCGTGGTGGAGCTACCGCTTCCAGGCACGTCAGAAGAACACTGGGTGGCGCATTGACTACTGGCTCGTCTCCAACCGCCTCTTCCCGCAAGTCACTGATGCCAAGATACACACCGCAATCCTCGGCTCCGACCACTGCCCCGTCGAGGTGGACATAGAGAAGTAACTTTTCATTTTTCACTCTTTCATATTACATTTTACAACATGAGCAAGCAACACGACATTAACCGCCGCGAGTTTCTCCGCAAACTCGGTTTCGGCTCTGCCTCAGCCTTCTCGCTGATGGCCATGGGACCACTACAGGCTTTAGCCTCTGAACGTGCGCCCTTACCCGTCCCCGAAGGAGACATCAAGATGACCTACCGCAAGCAGAATGGTTCGGGCGAGAACATCTCCCTGCTGGGCTTCGGCATGATGCGCCTGCCGCGCGAGCAGGAGGAGGTCGATCGCCTCGTCGATTATGCCTTAGCCCACGGCGTCAACTACTTCGACACAGCCCCCATGTACGGCGGAGGGCGCAACGAAGCCGTCACCGGTGCCACACTCAGCCGCTATCCCCGCGAGAAATACTACGTCGCCACAAAGATGTCCAACCAGAATCAGGCACTCTGGTCTTTCGAGAAGTCCAAGGAGATGTACGAGAACTCCTTCCGACAGCTGCGCGTCGATTACATCGACTACTACCTCCTGCACTCCATCGGTGGTGGAGGCATGGATGCTTTGCGCGGACGCTTCATTGACAACGGCATCCTCGACTTTCTCGTCAAGGAACGTGAGGCAGGTCGCATCCGCCACCTTGGTTTCAGCTACCACGGCGACGTGCGCGTCTTCGACTATCTCCTTGACCACCACGACCAGTACCACTGGGACTTCGTACAAATACAGATGAACTACCTCGACTGGCGCCACGCCGGACGTCGCGGACGACGCGGCGGCGATGCGGATGCCGAATACCTCTATGGACGCTTGGAGAAACTCGGCATACAAGCGGTTATCATGGAGCCCATCCGAGGCGGCGGTCTCGCCAATGTTAACGATGAGATACGCGAACAGCTCCGCGCCGTGCATCCCGATGACAGTCCCGCCATGTGGGCTTTCCGATGGGTTGGTTCACACCCCAACATCCTCACCGCACTCAGCGGCATGAACCGTATGGAACATCTCGAGGAGAACATACGCACCTTCTCGCCCCTACAACCCTGCACCGAGGCCGAGAACGAACTGCTCGCACGCATTGCCGACCAGATGGCTGGCTTCCCCACCATCGGCTGCACCACCTGCGGTTACTGTATGCCTTGCCCTTACGGCGTCGATATACCTGGCAACTTCGCCTTCTATAACCAAGCCGTCACGGATAAGATCCTGCCGCTGCCCGAACCATCAAACGCTGACTATGCCGAGCGTCAGGAAGCGTTCATCAAGGCTTACCGCGAAGCCATTCCCGCCGAGAAGCGTGCCACAACGTGTACCGACTGCGGCGAATGTCTAGCCAAATGTCCCCAGCAGATACGCATACCGAATCAGATGAGCCGACTCGTTGAGCTGACTCGCAAACGTAGGAAATAGCGAACTGTCCTTATCGCCCTGTGGCCTGTCTATAGGCCAACTGCGCATTCTGCAGCGCAATAAAGGCATCCGTGCGTTGGTCGAATGCCTGCTGCTGCAGAAGTTGCGCTTGCAATAGGTCTGAGATGGTAGAAGTGCCGACGCGATACGTGTTGCGATGTATTCGCAGATTCTCTTCTGCCTGCTCGATGCTGTTCTGAGCCAGGGCGAATTGACTCTGCGCCTCTACGACATCGTTCCATGCTTTCTGCATCCTGATCTTCAGCATCGCCGTGTTGTCATCAAGCTGCTCCTTGGCTTCCTGTTCTGCAATCTTCTTGCGGCGGATGGCATAACTGCCTCCCCACCAGTCCGTGATGGGCACTGACACCGTAGCGAACACCATTCCGAAATGACGGTTGTTTTCGAGGAGGTTGTGGTAGTTGTAGCCTGCGCCCACTGCGATCGAAGGCAGGTTCTTGCCGACCTCCATCTTACGTTGCAGCACACTGGCTTCCACGTTCTTCTGTAAGAGTTGATACTCGGGCAGAAGAGCGATGCTGGCATCCGCGTCGGCTTGAGGTATCAGTTCAGGTGCAGCACCGCTGATCTCAGGCACGATGACATCAAAATGGTCAGCATCGGTGTTGATTCCGCAACTCTGCACCAATAGCATCTTGAGCAGCGAGCGTCCATTGTTGAGTTTCAGACGCTGGCTGGCAATCTCATTCTGTCGCAGCTGCACCTGCAAGAGGTCGTTGCGCAGGGCTACACCCGCCTTGACGGCTGCGGTGACATCGCCCATGAAGGTAGCCAGCAGCGTATCGACGGCATCAAGCGTGCGCGATTTCTGTTCCAACGACACCAGTTGCCAGTAGTACTGTTCCACCTGTGTCTCCACCTCGTTTTCCGACAGCTGCAGCTGTAGCACACTGGCCTCTTCGCCAATGCGTGCCAACTCATTGCCATTGACGATCCGCCCGCCAACATAGACGGGTTGCAGTGCCATGACACCCGCGAGAACACCGCTCTTCATCATACTCACCGTCACTGGCGACTGAAGTGCCATCAGCGCCTCGGGGGGCAACAGCTGCGCCAACACTTGTCCCATGTCCTGATCGATGTACTGCGAGAAATCGATGTCCTTTTCTGCCATAGCGCGGTTGGCATTGAACCACAGACCTGTTCCGCTGATGCTGGGGAAGAAATGCGTGAAAGCCTCCTTCCGCTGCTCCTTAGCGGCATCAATCTCGTGACGGGCACGGCGCACAGCTATGTTGTTCTGCAACGCGGAGTCACGAAGCTGGGCAAGGGAGAAGGAGGGCTGTGCTGTAGCAAAGCCGCAACTGAGAAAAAAGACGAAGAGCGTGCAGAGCGTATGTTTCATAAGTTCAGATAATCTAATCTTCATTTTTCACTTTTTTATTCCTCACTCTTTCTACTCAATTTCCAATACATCACGGGTAGGACGGTGACAACGAGGAGCAGCGTGCCGATACCTCCCGCGAAAATAGTAACACCCACAGGCATCCAGAACGAGGAGCCACCGATGATCATCGGGATGACCCCCACGGCAGTTGTCGCCGTAGTCAGGAAGATGGGCACCATGCGTCGCCGTCCAGCATCGTAGGCGGCATCCCTCACTGAATAGTTCCGTTTCCGCATAGCGTCAGCGTGCTCAAAGATGAGGATCTCGTTGCGCATGATGATACCCAGGAGTGTGATGACACCCAAGATGGATGTCATACCCAGCGTGCGGTTCATGATGGCCAGGCCGATGAGCGCACCGGGCGCCATGAGCACGAGGGCTCCCATGCAAAGGAAGGTGATGCCGAAGCGCTTGAAGTTGAACAGGAGGAAGAAGAAAATGATCACCAAGGCGATGAGCACCCCAGAGAAGATCTGCGGCATGGCTTCGTCGTTGCACTCAAGTTCGCCTCCGACTTCCGCGCGCACACCTTCGGGCAGCTCTATCTCATGTAGCATGATATCTGCGATACGCAGCTCCACTGGTTCGGCATAGATGCCTTTGATCATCTCGCCGGTGACGGTGATGCAACGCTCGCCACCACGGTGCACGATGCGGCTCTCGCTCCACAGCGGCTTGACATCAGCCACTTGACGCAGAGCCACGGTGCTGTTGGTTCCTCCCAAGCCACCAGCCACCATGGTCAGTGGTGTCGCCAACGTCCAGTCGCTGACATCAGAGAAGGTATAGTCCGTGTCATCCATGATGACGATAGGTACTTCATAGTCATCCTCCCAAATCTGTCCGATACGTAGAGAACCAGAGGCAGTCGTGAGCGATAAGGCAGCTGAAGTGCGGGTGATTCCCATCTGTGCCGCACGTACAGGATCCAGTTCGACGTTGACGATGGGCGAAGGTTGCTGGTAGTCAGTGTGTACCCACTCCAACTCAGGCATCTCGCGCATACGTTCCATCAGACGCTCGGCCACAGCGTGCAACGAGTCGAGATCTTCGCCATAGAAGCGGTACTCCAACTCGGTGACAGGCAGCATATCCAGACGTTTGAAGCGGACGTATGCATTAGGAAAAGACTCTGCTAACAAAGGCTGATAATGGCTCAGCAGATCGAGGGTAGTCTGGTTGGAGGTCGTACCGACAATGAGCTGGGCATAGTTCCTGCCCGCCATCTGCGGGGCGTAGGTGTCCATGAAACGCGGCGACGAGCAGCCGAGGAAGGAGGTGATGGCGGTGACGCGCTCGTCCTTTTCCAAGATGTGGCGCACGCTGTCGGCCAGCACCTCGGTCTCAGCCAGTCCCTTACCATCGGGCAGGAAGATCTCGACGGCAAACTGGTCGCGGTCGGCGTAGGGGAACTGACGCAGCTTCAGCGTGGGGACGAGCAGCAGCGATGCGACGACGACGCCCAAGCCCACGGTGATGGTAAGCCAGGGGTGACGGAACACCCTGTCGAGAACTTTCGTGTAGAACGACTGCACGCGGTCGGTAAGGCGCTTGCCTTGCTTCTTCGCATCCGGCACACCGATGATCTTCACGCATAGGAAGGGAATGACAGCAACGGCCAGGAGGAGCGACGTCAGAAGGTTGATGCTGATGGTCCACGGAAAATCGCAGAGGGCATCGTAGAAAGCTCCCCTGAGCGTGAAGAGCAGCGGGAAGAAAATCACACTGATGCACACCGTAGCTAAGAGCATAGGCATGAAATACTGACGCGCAGAGGTGATGGCAGCCTCGCGTGGCGCCATGCCCTTGCCGACGTATTCGAGATAGCCGTCGATGATGACGATGGAGTTGTCCACAATCATTCCCAGCACGATGATCAGTGCCGCCAGCGTGACGATGTTCAGTTCGATGTTTGCCAGATACATAATGGCAACCGAGGAGAAGGTGCTCAGCGGAATGGTGATGGCCGCCACGATGGCCGAGCGTAAGGGGAAGAGAATCATCATCACGAGGATGATGATGAGCATCGATAGCAGCAGGTCGCGGAGGAAGTCGCTAACGCTGAGCGCCACCACTTTGGGTTTGTCGGCGATACGAGTAAGCGTCACGTCTTCGGGCAGCACATCGGTGCGGAACGCGTCGAGCACGCGGTTGACCTGACGCCCATATTCCACGACGTTGTTGCCTGGAATCATCTCCATCGACAGCAGCACACAGGGGTGTCCGTTGTGCTCAATACGGCTGGCGTTGGGGTCGTACTCGCGGATGACACGTGCGACGTCGCTCACGCGCACAGTCTTGCCCGTAGCAGCGTCGTGATAGATGATGAGCGAAGCAATCTCTTGCTCGTCATGACCTGTGGGGGCGATGTGCAGAGGCAACTGCTGGTCAGCATCGTCAAGACTACCACTGATTGTGGTCAAGCCTTCACCCTGTAGCGTAGCAAGCAGCAATTGCTGTCCGATACCGTATGCCTGCAGGCGCTGGCGATCCACATAAAGGCTGATCTGCTGGCGCTGTTCGCCATAGAGCTTCACGTTGGTCACCGAGGGGATGCGCCGCAGGCGGTCACCGAGCTGGTCGCTATACGTGCGCAACTCACGATAACTGCGTTCACCGCTCTCGATGGCAATAAGCAGTGCCGATGTGTTGCCGAAATCGTCCATGGTCAACAAGCCCACAACGCCCTGCGGCAGCGTCAGTTTGAACTGTTGCAAGCCCAACTTGATCTTGCTCCACACTTCGTCTTTGTTGTTGACGTCGCTGTTGAGCTCGATCATCGTGATGCACAAGCCGTTCTGCGATGTCGTCGTGGTCTTAGCGCGATTCACCTCGTTGAAGGTGAAGAGGTAACGCTCCAGCGGACGTGCCACCTTTTGCTCCACCTCCTCGGTGGAAGCACCGGGATAGACGGCCACGACAACGCCCTGACGTATTGTCACGTGCGGAAACTCGTCCCTCGGCACCACATACATTCCATAAATGCCGAGGATGAACATCAGTCCGACAATGAGCAGCGAGATACGATAGTGCTCTAATGGCCAGGAGTACCAAGCCCCACCCCCGACCCGGGAGGGGAGGGGCTGGCGCACAGATTCATTATTATTCGACATTGAGATACGACGTTATTATGTTATTACGAGAAAAAAGAATTGCCCACTACCCGCAGGACTCCCCTCCATTACGGGAGGGGGCGGGGATGGGTCTTCGTTCCTTCACTCAGTTTCTGATATCCCTCGGTAACCACGTATTGTCCCTCGGTCAAACCGGAGAGGATCTCAATGCGGTTTCCTATGGTCTCACCGATGGTCACCGTCGTGCGATGTGCCGTGCTATCCGCACTTACCGTCCACACGAACATCGTTCCATCTACCCGCTTCTGCACAGCTGTCAATGGTATATTGAATTCTTCACTTTTCACTTCTTCACTTTTCACTTTTACCTTCGCCACCATTCCCGGCAGCAGCACCCCCTCCTTATTCTCTACACGCACACGCACGTCATACGTGTGGGTCATTGCATCAGCCTTCACACCTTTCTCGATGCATCCTCCGGGAAAGTCACGTCCGATGGCCTCGACGCTGACCGTAGTAGCCATCGTGGAAGTGATCTCCGACATCTCGCGTTCAGGCACGGCGATCTTCACCTTTACAGTGCTGAGATCCAATATGCTCACCACAGGTTGCGAGGGAAGTGCGGTCTCGCCTGCTGCCAGGTAACGCTTGCCGATGACACCTCCGACGGGTGCCAAGAGGCGACATTCTTCCACATTACGTCGCGCTATGGCGAGTTGCGAACGCGCCTGATCAACCTTGCTTTCCACCTCAACCCACTGCGCGTCGGTCATGGCGCCCTCGTCGTGCAGCTGGCTGTAACGTTTCAAGGCATCCTCAGCCATCCGGCTCTGTGCCTCAGCAGCGGCCAACATATTGCGGGCCTGCGTGTCATCCAACTCGGCAAGGAGCTGTCCGCGGCTCACCCGCTGCCCCTCACTGACCGCCACGTGGCGCACTGTTCCCATACTGGTGTAGCTGGCAGTCGTGGCCTCATTCTCTTCAACCACGCCCACATAGGTGCGGCCTTCTGCCGCATCAGCGTATGCCTCTACCCGAGTCACTTGGACTAAGATAGGTTGTTTCTCGCGCGTCTCCGTCTTCTGTCCACAGGCGATGAGCAGAAGCGCCATCCAAGCGCAACTTATAAACTTACTTCTAAACATGATTTTCAATTAATTGTGCGGCAAAGGTACGGACTTATTCCGAAAGCACCAATTTTTTATGCAAAAAAAGCAAATGCCATTATCTAAAATAAAGAACACCCTTGGCGATCATACCCAAATACGCCATCTGGGGTGTTTGTCGCCCCAAGCTCGACAAACACCCCAGACACCGCTGGATCTTTGATCATTTATAGCCACATCGCCTACATCCGTTGTCCAACGCGGATAGAGCCCGACTTCGAACAGGATTCATGAAGGTCTTCTATTTCCTGTTCGGTGGTAGCCCAACTGGTGACAAAACGGCAGGCGGTGCGGTGCTCATCAACGGGACACCAAATCTCGAATCCGATATGACGTCGAAGGAGATCCAGATCTTCATTCGGAATGATGTAGAACTGTTGATTCGTGGGTGAATCGATAAAGGGTTGATAACCTAAACACTCCACAAAAAGGTGGCGAAGACGCAGGGCTAAGGACACGGCATGCCGACCAATAGTGCCATACAGCGTAACATCGCCTTCGGAAAGGAACAGCGCCTCGAACTGAGCACCCACGACACGACTCTTGGCCAAAAGCGCGCCGTGCCGCTTGATGCGGCTGAGCATGTGGCTGGGAGCATTGCCACGAGGGAACACCACAGCTTCACCACACAGCGCGCCGCACTTGGTTCCACCTATATAGAAGATGTCGGCCAGTTGTGCCAGCCGTGGCAGCGTGACATCCTGACTCGCAGCCAAACCGTAAGCGAGCCGTGCGCCATCGACATAGAGCAGTAGGCCGTATTCCCGACATACGTCATGCAAAGCCACAAGGTCGTCTGCCGTGTAGAGCGTACCAAGTTCAGTGGGGAAAGTGATATACACCATCCCCGGTCGCACCATGTGTTCAGCAGTTTCATCAGCGAAATAGGCGACGAGCCACGCCCGCAAGTCTTGCACATCCAGCTTACCCTCGTGCGAAGGGAGCGGGATGACCTTATGCCCCGTAAACTCCACTGCCCCCGCTTCATGTACGTTGATGTGTGCTGTTTCCGGACATAGCACACCCTCAAAGGGTTGCAGCACGCAATCGATGATAGTAGCATTCGTCTGCGTACCGCCAGCGAGGAACCAGATCTGCGCTTCTGGAGCTTCACACGCCTTGCGAATCAGCTGACGGGCATGTTCGCTGAAGCGGTCATCTCCATAACTTTTCGAACGTTCGCCGTTGGTCGCCAAGAGATGGTTCAACACGGCGACATGAGCGCCATTATTGTAATCGCTCTCCAGATGACAGAGCGTATCAATGCAAGTGTTTTTTTGACTGTCCATGTTGTTGTTTTAGCGTATCACTTTCTTGCCGTTCACGATAACTATACCATGATTAGCGTTACCCTTGGAAACAGAGCGACCACTGAGGTCGTAGATACCGTTGGCGACGGAGGCCGGCTGAGACGCATGCACATCCTTGACGCCCGTAGAAGCCTCCTGCGAGAACTGCCAGGCATCGAACTGAACATTGCCGTTGGTAGATTCCGTGAAGACGAAGAAGACGGTCTTGACACCCGTGAACTTGGACTCATCCAAATCTATCGTATGGTCTTCAAAGCCCGTTGAGGAGAACTCCACCGTGGCAGCTGCCGTGCTGGTGTTTCGGGCCAGACGAATCTCCAGCTTACCCGTTCCTTTAGCCCTCAGCGTGAACGACTTGGCACCTGCTCCGAAATCCACTCTTCGCACAGATGTCCACGAACCTGCGGGCATTTTGATGTAGAGGTTCTCCGAGGCATCGTTGCCCAGCGTGTTCCGAGACGTCACGCTCTTGATGTTCTTGAAGTTTTCGTAGGTGATACCGCCCGCCGAGGCCATCGTCTCGGCCTGCTGCAGCTCAAATGGGTTCAGATCCTTGATGGCCGACACACCATTTTTCGTCAGTGTCATCTTGTTGATCTTCTGTGTCCCCTCGTTGACCGTGACCTTATTCACACCGATGCTGCGGAATCCCGAAGCACCCGTGTTCATACTGCTCTCCAATAATGTGGAGTGGTAGAACAGGTAGTAGGTATCCTGGTATTTATGCAGGTGCGTGTGGTTGTTGCCCCATCCCATACCAAAGTTACCTTCGTTGGGCACATATTCCCCTCGATACTCCCAAGAGTCGGGATCCAACGGATTGTCACTCACCATATAGCACATACTGCAAGACGACGGCGCGGCCTGTCCGTTGCGCTTCGCGAAAGAGTTCCAGTCATCGCGGTCGCTCCATGAGGTGTTATAGGTATAGACATAGCGACCGTTCATCATGTTCAGCTCACTGGCCTCAAACAGATAGGGAGCCGGCATATTGACGGCATCACCGTCGAGGGCGATCATCGTGGACTTCAGCTTGGCGATACGGGAGTTGCCAGGCCAGAGTTTGGAACCTGACGCCTGCGGGTCACCTCCACCGAAGGCAATCCATCCCACACCATTCTCATTGATGACAGCCCCCGGGTCGAACAGCCAGTTGCAGGGGTCAACACCCGGCATTCCATGTCGGATCATCGCCTCGCTCAAAGGCGATGTGAAAGGTCCCACAGGCGACTTCGTGCTCTTGATGACACCCACGCTCCCGCCGCCGTTGGCGAAATAGATGAAGAACTCATCAACACCACGAGCTGTCGTACGCCAAACGGCTGATGGAGCCCATGACTGTCCGCACCACGAACCGCACAACTTGCCCACGTCAATCGTTCCGTGAAAAGTCCAGTTCACCATGTCATCCGTGGAGAAGACCACCAAAGACTTGATGTTGCCATAGCCGTTACTGCCTGACTTATTGTTCTTGATGAACTGTTGATGGTCGTTGGTGCCATAGACATAGAGGCGTCCCCCATAATCGATAGCTGTGGGATCAGCACAGAACACGCACGCACTGATCGGGTTACCGTTTGTTGTACCTTTGTAGTCGGGAGCAATCGTCTGAGCTTCTGCATGCAAGCACATCATCGCGATGGCGAATGTCAAGAATATTTTCTTCATAAACTACTATTTATGTGCTATTTAGTCAATTAAATAATTTTTCGAGTTTCACAAACTCCGCTTATATTGAAGTTAAGAAGATGAAGGGCGTTAAAGAGCCTTCATGTGTTTGAGGAACTCACCGATGCGGTCGAGCCAAGTGTAGCTGCCTGTGCCGGGAGAGGCTGTACGCTGGAAACAGTGGGGGCGCAAGGCCAGGGTATGCAGCTCACTTTGAATACCCATACTGCGCATCTTCTCCCACGTCTTCACGGAATTCATTGCAGCCCAGCCGTCAGCATCACCATGGACAAAGAGCATCGGAACGGTCTTGAGGTCGAAACTGAACTCAGGCACCAGCGTTGCTGAATCGTCGTTGCCCCCCGTGGTGTTGTGCTCGTCGGCACCGTCGGTCAGCGCGTAGGCCGGATAGATGCCGATACCCCACTGCACATTGCAGGGCAAACGGTCAATGTCGTCGATGGGCAGGTAAGCCTGATGCTGCGACGAGGTGACGCCCATGAGCGTCAGATGCCCGCCTGCGCTACTGCCCATGATGCCGATCTGGTCTGGGTCGAGGCCGAGCGAGACCGCCTTGCTACGCACGATGCGTATGGCGCGCTGTAGATCCTGCCAAGCCGTAGTGTGCTTGGACAAACCTTTCGGACGAGGCGTGCGGTAACGCATCGTGACCACCGTCATACCACATTCGTTGAGGTAGCGTCGTGCGGGTGCCACCTCGAAGCCATCGGGACCATTGCCAGTGTAGCTTCCACCAGAGTAGATGATCTGTATGGCTTTCGTCTTTAACTCCTTGGGGAAATGCCACTCGAGATAAGGCTTGCACTGTTCCTCCTGGGCATCTGGCATCCGACCTTCGGGCCACACGTCCTCTGTTGTCTTCTCGCGGCGGGCATCGTCGCTGACGTAACGCTGCATGAGATCCTCCTCGGGTTGGAGCTCACCCATGAAACCCATCTGCGTCATGAACTCTATACCGCGTTCCAAGCCGAATGCGCCATGCCCCTTCTCGGGGTATAGATGCAGCTCAGCGGGTATTTTGCGTTTGCGTAACTCGCGATAGAATAAGGTGGAACCGTTTGGCGTGTAGGGGTCGTTGCCGCCGTGGTGCAGGCTGACGGGGCATGTCTTGGCATCGAACTTGAAGATATCCGACAGGCGCACGTCGGTGCCGTAGCCCTGACGCGTAGCAGGCGTACCCGCCTCGCCATCCGTAGTCACGTAAGCCGGGGCATTCACGATAGCCCAGTTGATGTGACAGGACACCGTATCGAGTTGATCCACGGGTGCGTAGGCTGCGGTCTGCGAATTAGAGGCCAAGAGCAGTGCCAAATGTGAACCGGCAGACATGGAGATGACACCAATCCGTTCTGGGTCGAAGCCGCGTTTCTTGGCCTCACTGCGCACCATGCGCACGGCACGCTGACCGTCCTCCCATGCCGTCTGATAGATAGGCAGCCCCTGAGGACGCGGCGTGCGATAGACGAAGTTCACACACTGGAAGCCCAGCCGCGTGAACGTCTCGCGCCACATCTTGACGAGACCTACATCACAGCACACCTCGTAGCTTCCGCCCGAGATAAGGATCATGCAACCATTCTTCTTGACATCCGCCGATGGTGCATCGAACCACTCCAAGTAGGCCACACGATGTTTATCAGCTTTAAAATCCTTGCTGCCAGCCTCGTCCGTCATTGCAGCAATCTGATGTGGCTGGGCATCGGGCATCTTACCTTTGGGCCAAATATTCTCGCGGTCCCATGCCTGTGCAGTTGTTGTACAGCATAACAGGACTGTCAGAACAATACGAATCAGAAAATAGTCTCTCATTGTCTTCATTTTTTGGTTTTGCACCGCAAAAGTACAGCTTTTCTCCCGACAGACCAAGAAAGTGCCTCATTTTTTCATCTCTCCCCCCCCCACATATCGCATCTTCACAACAACTGAAAAGGCCAACTGAATCTTATCAGCTGACCTTTTCATTTGTCGGGATGACTAGATTCGAACTAGCGACCCCACGCTCAACATCGTTGGCGTGAACCTCAACACCGCTTCCGTACACCTGCTCACCTACGTTAGTGGTCTTGGGCCAGCATTGGCTAAGAACATTGTAGATTATCGTCGCGAGAACGGTGCCTTCACCTCGCGTACACAACTGAAGAAGGTGCCGCGCCTCGGACATGCTGCCTTCGAGCAATGTGCCGGCTTCCTGCGCATTGCTGATGCCAAGAACCCGCTCGACAACAGCGCCGTACACCCCGAGCGCTATGCCCTCGTGGAACAGATGGCTAAGGATCAAGGCTGCAAGGTCATCGACCTTATCCAGCAGAAAGACCTTTGCACACGCGTAGGTATAAAGGGGTATGTCAGTGCCGACGTCGGGCTTCCCACTTTAACCGACATCATGCACGAAATAGAGAAACCCGGTCGCGACCCGCGTGAGGCGCTTGAAGAGTTTGAGTTCGACAGCCGTGTCACCGAAGTCGATCGCCGGCGTGGTCGCATCTCCCTCTCCATGCGTACCGCATGACGTGGAGCGTTATGCGAGCTGTTTCCCTGAAAACATCAGTCGCCCATGGCCTTCTGGTATTCCTGCCAGAGGGCATCAATGGTGTGCCCGGGCCCGAGGGCGTAGGCGACGGCACCGTCCCATGACCAGGGGATGACTTCGCGGCAGGAGCGGTTCATCTTGCGGATGAAGTCAGGATCTTTGGTTTCCCGTACCCAGTTGAAGAAATAGCCGATGTAGCGGTAGCCGTCATGGTAGCTGCCGCCCTTGGGACGGTCTTTCTCGCCATGGAAGCCGCCGCAGGCCACGCGCACGGCATCGGCAGTGCCTTCAACCATCTCCCAGACCGCCTTGTTGGAGCCTCCGTAGGGGCCTATGCCCTGCGGTTCGAGCTGGAAGGCGTGTGTCAGCTCATGGAGCAGCACGCCGCGCGTTTCGAAGTCCACACGGGCGGTGTCGTTGTTCGCGAACGAGCGCTCAATATGTCCTGTAGTGTAGGTGATGCTTACATTGCCGTCGTCGCCGTCCTTCCACGAGACACCATCTGCGTTGCGCAGCACATAGTCGAGGTGATGGAGCACGGGCATACTGTCTTCGGGCGTAAAATAGAGGCAACGCATGACTTCACGCGCCACGCTGCGGATGTAAGGATCGGGCTCTGGGATGAGGGTGTGATAGATGGCTGAGCCCTTCGTGGAGGACGCACGGTCGTGGAAGTCGATGGTCAGTAAATGCTTGTTCCATTGGCGATCGTCGTCCGTGAGATCGGTGCTCATACGTCGTGCGATGGAAGCGCTGGCGGAATGTAGCTCGTCGGAGAGAGAGTAAGGCTTTTCGGCGGGTGCGAGGCCACGACGCGTGTTGGGCTTCGAAGCCATGTCAAATTCTAACGTGCATCCTTGCATGAGCTGGCTGTGGGTGATGTAAAGCTTGGAATAGGGCTGTCCGTTGAGGCGTACGGACTTGACGTAACAGTTCTTGTCGCTGACCTTGGGCGCACGGATCTCGATGGTTTTTCCGTTTTCAAGCGTCACCTTCATGTAAGGAAGATAGGGCGCACCGAGGACGTACTGCTCGGAGCCGGGGCAGACGGGATAAAAGCCCATGGCGGTGAAGATGTACCACGCGGACATCTGACCACAGTCGTCGTTGCCTCCAAGGCCGCGGATGTGGTTGCGGTACATCTTGTTCATGATGGTGCGCAGCCATTGCTGCGTTTTCCATGGAGTAGATGTCCAGGCGTAGAGGTAGGGCACGTGGTGGCTGGGCTCGTTGCCGTGGACGTAGCCTCCGACGAGACATTCTGCGGTGATGTCCTCATTATCTTCGTAGTACTTCGCAGGCAGGTTCATCTCGAAAAGCTGGTTGAGCTTGTCGAGGAAAGCGCCCTCGCCGCCCATACATTGTATCAATCCGCGTACGTCATGCGGTACATGGAAAGAAAAGTTCCAGGCGTTGCCCTCGATGAAGCCCTCGCCGTAGGTCTGGTAGGGGTCGAGGTCGGCTTTGAACTGACCGTTGCGGTAGCGTGGCGACGCGAAGCCGCGTGTGGGATCAAAGGTGTTGCGGTAGTATTGTGCACGCTCCATGAACTCGCGGGCAATATCGTCGCGATGCAGCTGGCGGGCTGCACGGTAGATGGTCCAGTCATCGTAGGCGTATTCAAGGGTATTGGAAGCAGCCGTGCCGTCGTGGTCGTAGGTGCAATAGCCGAAGCGACGGTAGTCGGCAAGCGTCGGCAGGTAGCGGTTGTTGGCTGTGGCGACCATAGCGTCCAGCGCTGCCTTTTCCCATTCTCCTCCCAGATGACAAGCTTCACCAGTCTTCCCCCCTTGGGGGGATAAGAGGGGGGCTTTAACGATTGCATCAGCCAGCACGCTGACGGCATGGTAGCCCGTCATGCACCATCCTTCATTGCCCATCAGGCTCCACACAGGTAGCATACCAACGATATTCTGCTTCTGATGGGCAATCATCGACTGCACCATATTGGTGTTGCGTGAAGGCTTGAGAAGACCCAACAATGGATGCTCGGCGCGGTAGGTGTCCCATATGGAGAAGACGGTGTAGTTGTCAAAGCCCTCTGCGATGTGTATGTTGCCGTCGAGGCCGCGATAGTGACGGTCCACATCCATGTAGATGGAGGGATTGATCATCGTGTGGTAGAGCGAGGTGTAGAGCATAGCTTTCTGGTCGGCGGTGCCTTCGCAGTCGATGACGGCCAGCTCGTGCTCCCATTCCTGCCTTGTCTTTGCCGCGATTTCATCGAAGTTCTTTCCTGCTGCCTCAGCAGCGAGGTTCAGCTTCGCACCTTCTGTGGAGACGGCGGAGAGCGCGACCTTGAGGGTTAAAGCCTCACCCCCGCTGAACTCGAAATAAGCGACGACATTACGGCCTGCGATGTCAGGGAAATTGTTGTGGATGTCGAACTTACCCCAGAAGCCACCATAGGGCTCACGCTTGCGGTCGCGGTAGCCGTAGTTGGCGACGGGTTGGCTGAAAGAGATGGCGAAATAGGTGTAGTTGGAACGTGCCCAACCATCGGTGATGCGATAGCCGGTGATGAGCGTATCGTTCTCCACGCGCAGCGACGACCACAGCACCTTGCCGTCGTAGTTGTATATGCCGTGCGTCAGGTCCACGATGATACGTTGGCAGTCGGCATCAGTAGGATAAGTATAACAATGTACGCCTACGCGCGGGGTAGCGGTGAGCTGTGCGCGCACGCCATTATCGGCCAATGTCACCTCGTAGTAGCCCGGTCGCGCCTGCTCTGTGTCGTGCGAGAAACGCTGCCGATAGCCGCCGTCGGGATTGTCGGCAGTGCCGGGGTTCAGCTGCAATGGCCCCGTCTGCGGCATGATCAGGACGTCTCCGAGATCGGAATGTCCCGTGCCGCTGAGGTGCGTGTGGCTGAAGCCCACAATGGTGTTGTCGGTGTGCTGGTAGCCCGCACAGTACTCATAGACTTTCCCTTGATAGTGGCCGTCCACATTGTGGGGTATGGTGTCGGTGTCGGGCGAGAGCTGCACGAGGCCGAAGGGTGCGCAGGCGCCGGGGAAGGTGTGCCCCATGCCTTCCGTGCCGATAAAGGGGTTGACATAGTCGGTTCGGTTGTTCTGTGCGTGGGCGCCCAATGTCAGCGCCGCAAGCATCACGAGTAGGTTTTTCATTAGTTGATGTGTATGGTTGTTTAGGCAGACGCCTCGTTCTTTCGGTATTATTGGCTCTTTCTTGCTGCAAAAGTACATAAAAATAAACAACAAACCTTCGTTTTGATACGTTTTAGAACAGTATTGCGGGATAAAAAACTCTTTTTTCATGCCATTTATAGATTTTTCACGCGCCCGAACCTTATTTAAAAGAGAATTATGTTTAAGTTTGTACTCAAATCGAACTACAAAAGGTCTTTTAGACCATATTCAAATACCTACTTATATGAACTTCCTGGAACAAAAAATACTTAAGGACGGAGTAATCAAACAGGGGAATGTGCTGAAGATTGATAATTTTCTGAACCATCAGATTGACATCAACATCATTCGGCAAATAGCAAGTGAACTGAAGCGCCGTTTCCACGATGTAGAGGTAAACAAGATATTGACCATTGAGGCCAGTGGTATCGCCATCGCAACCATGCTGGGCCATCTTTATGATGTGCCTGTGGTGTTCGCCAAAAAAGGACAAACGGCCAATAGCACCGACGACAAATACATGAGCCAAGCTTATTCGTTCACGCACAAGCGGATGAACAATGTATTCGTATCTAAACCGTATCTACAGCCCACAGATAAGGTGCTGATTGTTGATGACTTCTTGGCTGATGGTCAGGCGGCTCTTGCGCTCATCGATATTGTCCATCAAGCAGGTGCCAAGGTGATGGGAATTGGTGTTGCTGTGGAGAAAGGTCAGCAGAAAGGAGGCCGAATCTTGCGCAACGACGGTTTCCATGTCGAATCCATTGCCATCATCGAGGAAATGAATTATGAGGAACAATCCATCCGTTTTCTCGAACAATAGCCCTCCGCTTCATTCACCAGTTCCAACGAGTATCGCCGCAAGCAAAAATAATTTTTGTTTGAAATAGACTACAGACTACAGCCACCTGCCTTTGTTATCTACCATATATTTATAACGTTTCGTTGCTGTTGTTATTGTTTATTACGTCTTACCTCTTCCATCATGAATGTAATCCTTATCAAGTATGTTTATTGAGTTAGTCAGATTAATTATCTACCCTATCATAAGCTTTGCTTTATCTCATTTGGATTTACTCTGCAAATAAGATATTTTTGATTTATAATCGTTTATACTTAGTGGTGGATTTACTCTGCAAATAAAACTACTAAGCATAATAGGGGATGTAAGTCATATATTTCTTAGATTGAGTTTCCAAATCCGCAGGCTTTATATACCCAGCTTCTAAAGTATCAGAAATAATACGCGAAGCCACCGATGAATCGTTTTTATTCAGTTCAAAGCGTTCTCTTACAGACTGATTATTAATTGATATACCGTCTTCGTACATAAGACAAGCATGTTGATAACAAGCAGAAATCTTTTCCTGCTTTGTCATTTCCTTTAGATTCTTTTGAGGATAAAGGAATACTCGTGTATGCTGTTCACTTTTTGTGAATTTAACTGCAGGAAGAAACATCTCTTCAACAGCGGCGACGGCCTGATCAATACCACTTCCTCTCCGCTCGCAAATACCAAGTAGAAACATTGTTTGAGCCAACAGCTCATTACGTGATTGCGGAGGAAGGTCAATCAACCGGTTTATATCATTCAACGGTGCACCTGCATTGGTTATCGTTAAGCGGTTTGTGAATATTTCAATAGTCACAGGCATTCCTGTAATGCCGAAGTCCTGATGTACTAATGCATTTGCAACAAATTCACGGATTGCTATACTTGGATAAGTTGCCTTGGAAATCCTTTTTATGTCAATAATTCCGATACTTCAAGATTTAAGGTCAGATTTATGTTAGATTTAAGGTCTATAAAAATGCATTCGAAACTTGAATATTACAATCATCTGAACCTTGCTGAAACCTGCTGAAACCTGAAACCTTTTTGCTAAATGGCTGGATTTTTGGGATCTCGCGTCATCCATCATTCGTCATCGCTACACATATATACGTGTGAAGCCATACGTATATACGTGTGTGCCAATACGTCTATATGTATCGCCGTGTCCCATTAGTGGGACACGCAAACCCTCCTAAGAGTCTACGCGAACCCTCCTAAGAGTCTACGCGTAGACTCCTAAGGGTTTTCGCAAATTGCCTATAGGGTTTTGGCGAATTGTCTATAGTGTTTTGGCAGAAAGCCTAAGGGGTGTTGGCGGAAAAGAGAAACAGCCGATAATCTTTCGACTATCAGCTGTTCTTTTAAGTTGTCGGGATGACTAGATTCGAACTAGCGACCCCACGAGACGTGTACTCTAATCGGACTGAGCCTGTTGAAAACCAATTATAGGTGACGTGCCAGGTGACGTTTCTAAGTTATTTAGGTTAAATTTTAATATTTCAATTAGCTTTTAAACATTTGCAAAGGTAGCATTTTCCTGAAATGGATGGTTCTTCTGCAATTTAGTTGAAAAGTACGATTGAATTACAGTACTTCAACATCAATAGAGGCCATTCTTTATACAATGTTTTTGA
>CAJORF010000044.1 GCA_905236985.1 uncultured Bacteroidaceae bacterium
GTTCGCGGTGCCACCGTTGCCTACTATTTTGCTGATGTCATTGGCTTTGACGCAAGGCTTTCTCTCCCTTCAGGAACAGGCTTTTTATTCTACGCCGGCTTGTTCCTCTCGATAGGCGAAGTGGCCAATATGATAGGCGTAGCCTGCACTGTTCCTCTGGCTCGTCGTTTCGGTAAGAAATCGCTGTTCATGGGTGTCAACGCTGCTTTAGTGGTGCTCAGCATCGCTTTCTTCTTCATACCAGTGTCGCCCATGGGCTTTTGGCTGATGCTTCTGTTCCAAGTGCTCATCAGTATCCTGACTGGTGTGATGTCGCCTCTCGTGTGGTCGATGTATGCCGATGTATCGGACTATGCTGAATTGCGCTACAAGACTGCCAGCACAGGCCTCATCTTCTCATCGTCGTCCATGGCACAGAAATTCGGCGGAGCTATCGGCGGTGCAGCTGTTCTTTGGCTCCTCTCGGCCTGCGGCTACACCCCACGTACTGACGAGCAACTGGCAACTCAGACCATCATCGCACAGCCTGACTCCGCTCTCCTGTGCTTGCGCTACCTTATGTCCTTCATCCCTGCCGCCGTTGCCCTCTTCGCCCTCCTCGTCTGCCATTTCTATCCTCTCACCACCAAGCGTGTGGAAGATATTAGTAAACAACTGAAACGGGATCGATCTCAGGATTGAAATAGAAGAGACAAAGCATCACATGGCAAAGGCATTGAAGCCACCATCAACGACAGCGACCGTGCCCGTAACAAAACGGGAAGCGTCGGAGATAAGGTAGTGGATGGTGCCACAAAGTTCTTCGGGGTCACCCATACGTCCGAAAGGCGTCTGACGGATGACATCTTGGCCACGTTGGGTATAGCTACCATCAGGGTTCGTCAACAGGGAACGGTTCTGCTCGGTGATGAAGAAGCCGGGAGCAATCGCGTTGACACGGATGCCCTCGCCGAATTTCTTTGCACACTCAGTGGCCATATAAGCTGTGAAGTTGCTGATACCGGCCTTGGCAGCTGCATAGCCGCAAACACGCGTCATGGGACGGAAGGCTGCCATGGATGAAAAATTGACGATGGCACCCTTGCCCTGTGCGACCATGGGTTTGAGGAAGACCTGTGTAGGGATGACCGTTCCCGTCAGGTTCAGGTCGAGTACCGTCTGGAACTGAGCGGGGTCGAGATCGAAGAAAGTCTTGTCGGGAGCGATGGTAGCACCTGGCATATTGCCTCCGGCAGCATTGAGGAGGGCATCGATGCGCCCATAGTGAGCGAGGATCTCGTCGCAATTCTGCTGCACAACGGTCTGATCGAGGACATTGGTAGCGAGGAAGAGGGCTTCGCCGCCCGCCTCGCGTATTTCGCCGACGATGGCCTCGCCGACGGCAGCCTTTCGGCCAAGGATGATGACTGTTGCACCTTCGCTTGCAAGATATTTTGCGATGGCACGTCCGAGAACACCTGTGCCGCCAGTGATGACGACGACGTGATTAGTGATGTCAAAAAGGCTCTTTTTCATTGTAAAAATGGATTGATAGGTTCATTTTCGGGTGTAAAGGTAGTAAAAAAATAGAAAAAGAAAGAATGAATAGTGAAAAATGAATGGCCTAGTAGCAAAAACTATAATCTTTAAACATCAAACTATAATTTTTTTCTAACTTTGCCGCCAAATTAAGTCTGTAATTACAAAAAACATATTTAATGATGACAAAAAGGCGTTTATCGACTTGTCTCTTAGCCCTCCTCTTGGGCTTCATGACACTTGCCGCGCAGACCGACGCGACATCCTACATTACCAACCCCAGTTTCGAGAACGAGATGACCGGCTGGGTACACAAGAGCATGGGCACTCAGGGCAACAATGTCTTCTCAATCAAAAGCGGTAACACGTACCTCGAGAAATGGACGGGGCGTGGCGGTGCCGTGGGTAATGGCAGCGTGAGCCAGGAGCTACAGGGGCTTCTTCCTGGTAACTACGAGTTGTCTGCAGCAGCACAGAACATCCAAGAAGACACGCCCAATGCCGCACAGACTGGCGCATGGATCTTCGCGGGTGACAAGAAGACGACCGTCACCGTTCGTGACACCTACAAAGTAGCTTTCACTTGTGTCACGGGCAAGGTCACCATCGGCTTCGAGGCCGTGAATGCGTCAGGCAACTGGATTGCGGTGGATAACTTCCGACTGACACTCGTGGGACAGAACCTGACAGAAGAGCCGAGTGCTGCTATCGAGGCTGCCGAAACGCTCTACGGCGACGGATCGGGTAAGGAAGCAGTACAACTGCTTACAGCTATCAACGCCGCTCGTGCTGTCTTAGACAACACCTCAGGGGATGTTCAGGCACAAGCTTATATCGCCTTAGAGGATGCTGTCGGGATTTATCGCCGTGCCAATGCCAGTGCGGATAACCCGCTAGACTTGACCTCCCTCATCACAAATCCCAGCTTCGAGAAAGACGGCACGATGGGCTGGATCTCCGCGAACATGGCTACACAGGGCAATAATGTATTTTCCATCAAGGACGGCAACACCTACGTAGAGAAATGGACAGGTCGTGGCGGTACTGTGGGCGATGCCCGCATCAGTCAGACGCTCGCAAATATGCCTGTAGGTCGCTATCAGCTGAAAGCTGTAGCACAAAACATCCAAGAGGACACGCCATCGAAAGCACAGACGGGAGCTTGGATCTTTGCCAACACAAGTCAAACCGACGTCACCGTGCGCAAGGACTACACGCTGGAGTTCGTGCTTGTCAGTAACCAGTTGGAGCTCGGTTTCAAGGCTGAGGGAGCTACGGGCAACTGGCTCGCTGTAGATCACTTCCGACTGCTGTACATCGGCGATAACGTTGATGATGTCAAGAGTGAGCTCGCGAACTTAATTACCAAAGCTGAGACGCTAGCTGCGGAGAAGACCAACGCTGCTGCACATGAGGCTCTCCAGACAGCCATCGATGATGCGAAAAGCATCTTGAACAACGGGCAGTTGGCAGAATGGGGCGAGGCTGCCCGCATATTGGAGGCCGCCTACAAGACCGCCGAGACATCCAAGGCTGTCTTTGCCCGACTGAAAGCGGCCATTGACGAAGCGCAGAACATCCTTGACAACACATCCTTGATAGACGTCAGTAGCCAGGCTGATTACCAAACCGCCATCAATGCCGCGCAGGGCACATACGACAGTGCTTCCACCACCGACGCTCTGGCTGAGAATGCCATTGCGGTTCTGGCTGATGCGACCTTTGCCTTCCGTGTAGCCAACGGCACAGGCACAGCTCCCCAAGTCACCACCGATAAGCGTTTCATTCGCGGCTGCACCTGGGCCTTTGGTCGCAGCACCGTCAGCGGTAGCAACATCATCGAAGAAGGCTTCTGCTGGAGCACCGATCCCGATCCGAAGGTGACCGACAACCGCACTACGGAATACCTCAATCAGGCTGGTAAGATCTATTGGTTGCGCGACCTCAAGCCCGCCACTATTTATTATATGCGCGCCTACGCGATGACCAAGAACTACGCCGTAGGCTACGGCGATGTCCTGAAGGTCGTCACCATTCCAAAGGGTTCCGTCGGGCATTGGTATAACAACGGCGGCGACGAAGAGACTAACGACCGTATCAATTGGGCCATCAACACCTCCATGGACTATTACTGGAACAACCTCACCAGCATCCACGGATTTGGTATCAGTGTCAGCTATAGTCCAGGCACTCCGACAGCCGACTGCAGCTACGGCGGCAGCATGCGTGTAGGGGCCAGCAGCTCCTACCAGCAGCCAGGTACCATCATGCACGAGGCACTCCACGGTATAGGCGTGGGAACACACGGAAACTGGTGGTCGGGCGACTATCGTCCCAACGGTGTCTGGGCAGGCGACCGCGTGACGGAGGCTATCCGTTTCTGGGACAACAACACCACAGGTGTCCTTTCGGGCGACGATATGCACATGTGGCCCTATGGCTGCAACGGCGCACATGAGGACACCCACAGCGACAACCTCTACTGCATGATGGGCATTCTGGCTCAGGCATTGAACGAGGACGGTCTGCCCGGCTCTGGCGAGATTGGCTATGCCCTGCCTTACTACGCTTTCGGCCACGAGGATGGCGTGAAGTACTACATCAAGAACGAGGACGAAAGTGGTTCTTCTGCAATTTAGTTGAAAAGCACATGCTCCAATACTAGTTTGTTTTTCAGCAGCTCAATACCAGCCCTTCCATACATCA
>CAJORF010000045.1 GCA_905236985.1 uncultured Bacteroidaceae bacterium
CTCTATCCCAAGCGCGACAAGCAGCTCCTGTTCAACCAGTCGCTGAACGCTACCCTGACGCGTACCATCAACACGTCCGTCTCCACGCTCATCGTTCTGCTGTTCATCTTCATCTTCGGTGGTGCCAGCATCAAGGGCTTCGCTTTCGCCATGATCCTCGGTGTCATCATCGGCACCCTGACCTCCATGTTCATCGCAGCTCCCACAGCTTACCTGATCATGGGTCGTAAGATCAAAGAGGAAGGCGAAGAGTAAACCTCAAGCCATCACATAGCAGAAGCCCCGAGCCTCAGCAATGAGCCCGGGGCTTTCATTTTTCACTCTCCCATTTTTCACTCTTCACGCCCCCTTGGATCCCGTACTCCGTCGTTACTACCAATATCTGCGTTTAGAACGCAACTTCTCTGAAAATACGCTCGACGCATACACCAAGGACCTCAACAAACTATTGGGGTTCCTGGAGGGGGAGGGCGTGGATTATCGCGATACAACATTGGAACACCTTCAGACGTTCTCTGCAACGCTCATGGACGTGGGCATCAGCAATCGCAGTATCGCGCGCATACTCGCGGGCGTGCGTTCCTTTTATCATTTCCTCACCATCGAGAAGGAGATGACCGACGACCCGACCCAACTGCTCGAGTCGCCCGCTCGCGGCGAACGCCTACCCGATGTCCTGTCATTAGAAGAGATTGACCGCCTCATCGACACCGTCGATATGTCGAAGGCCGAAGGGCAACGCGACCGTGCCATCTTAGAAACGCTATACAGCTGCGGACTACGCGTCAGCGAGCTCTGCGGACTGCGCATCAGCGACCTCTTCTTCGAGGAAGGATTCATACGCGTACACGGCAAAGGCAAGAAGGAGCGGCTCGTACCCATCTCGCAACGCGCCATTGATGAGATCAGAAGCTGGTTCCTCGACCGCGAAAACATCGCCATCCGCCCAGGCTATGAGGACCACGTCTTCGTGAGTTTCCGTCGCGGAACGTCACTCTCACGTATCACTGTGTTCCACATCATCAAGGTACTGTGTCAGCAGGCAGGCATCCGCGAAAGCGTGTCTCCCCACACCTTTCGCCACAGCTTCGCTACCCACCTCTTAGAGGGCGGAGCCAACCTGCGCGCCATTCAGGAAATGCTGGGACATGAGGAGATAGGGACGACAGAAATCTATATGCACGTCAACCGCTCTCATCTGCGACAAGAAATACTTCTTCATCATCCTCGCAACATTCAAAAACCCCTTGAAGAGGCCCTTGAAGGCTGAAAAACGTTAAAAAAGGTTTCAACACATGAAGGTTTCCCTCACTTCATGAGCTTTTGTTTCATTGTTTCTGTATCTTTGTGCCATAATTTCTAATAAATCATTCATTTTATATTCAAATGCGTAAGATTACTATCCTATCCATCGCTGCCGTCGGCGTACTCGCGCTGGCTTCTTGCAGCAAGTTCAAGGCCATCAGTGCCGACAACGTCAACGTCACCCCCACGCCCCTCGAGGCCATCGGTGGCGAAGTACCCGCAACCATCAACATCAAGTTCCCCGAGAAGTACATGAAGAAGAAGGTGTCCCTCACCTTGACACCCGTTCTGAAGTACCAAGGCGGCGAAGCGACCTCTGAGGGCACTACCTTCCAGGGCGAAAGCGTGCTGGGCAACGGCACCACAGTAGCTTACAAGAACGGTGGCAACCACACCATGCGCGCCACCTTCCCCTATATCGAGGCTATGCAGCAGAGCGACCTCTACCTCCGCTCCTACGCCAAGAAGGGTAATAAGATCATTGAACTGCCCGACGTGAAGGTGGGCTATGGTATCAATGCCACCAGCGACCTGCTTCGCAGCACCTTGGCATCTGTCAATCCCGCCCTGGCCCCCGATGCCTACCAGCGTATCATCCGTCAGAAGCAGGAGGCTCAGATTAAGTACCTTGTCAATCAGGCCAACGTGCGTGCCAGTGAGCTGAACACCACCAGCATCAAGGACTTCGCCAACATCCTGCGCGAGATCAACGACCATCAGGAGACCCTGAAGCTGCAGAACATCGAGGTCAGCGCCTACGCATCCCCCGAAGGTCGCTATGACTTCAACGCCCAGCTCGCTGAGAAGCGTCAGAACACTTCCAGTGCCTACGTCAACGACCAGCTGAAGAAGATCAAGATGCAGGCCGATGTCAATACGAAGTTCACCGCTGAGGACTGGGACGGCTTCCAGCAGCTCGTCAGCCAAAGCAACATCCAGGACAAGGATGTCATCCTTCGCGTACTCTCCATGTACTCCGATCCCGCCGAGCGCGAACAGCAGATCCGCAACATGAGCGTTGTCTATGACGAACTCGCCAAGGGTATCCTTCCCGAACTCCGTCGCGCACGCCTCATCGCTAACTACGATGTCATTGGCCGCAGCGACGACCAGATTGTTGAGCAGTTCGCAGCCGACGCCCGTGAGCTCAGCCTCGAAGAAGTGCTCTATGGTGCTGCCCTTCAAGACAACAACACCAGCAAGAAGAACTGGTACGAGAAGGCTTCTCAGCTCTTCCCCAACGATGCACGTGCCTTCAACAACCTGGCTAACCTCGCCTATCAGAACGGCGATATCGCATCTGCTGCCAGCTATCTGGCCAAGGCCAAGAGCCTCAACGCCAACAGTGCCGAGGTAGCCACCAACGAAGCTCTCCTTGCTCTCGCAAAGGGTCAGGTCAGCGAAGCTGAAGCTCTCCTTGCCAAGGGTGTCGGTGCCAACAGCTATAGCGAAGTACTTGGCAACCTCAACCTCGCCAAGGGCAACTACGCAGCCGCTGCCGCTAATCTCGCAGGCGTAAAGAGCAACAGTGCACTGCTCGCACAGATCCTCAACAAGGATTATGTCGCTGCTGCCGCCACCCTCTCTGGCATCAAGAACGCTGATGCTTACACGGCTTACCTCAAGGCCATCCTCGGTGCACGTCAGGGCAACGCCGACGCAGTCGTCAGCGGCCTCACCAGTGCCATCCAGCAGAATCCCTCTCTGGCTGCCCGCGCTGCCAAGGATCTCGAGTTCGCCAGATACGCTTCGCAGATTGCAAGCCTCTTGAAGTAAAAAGTTGGACTCTCCCCCCGCCCTCCCCACAGGGAGGGAGCGGTCACCTAAAAAAATCCCGACATGATGAGGAATCTATTAGCAAAAGTGACTGCTCCCTCCCTGATAGGGAGGGCGGGGGGAGCGTCTTTCTATCTTTCGCTTTTCATTCTTTCACTACTCACGCTATCCTCCTGCACCGACCCTTACACATTCCGCATTAAGGGGGAGATAGAGAACTTACGGCAGGCGGATTTCCTGATTTATAGCCTCGATGGCGGTCTCAAGCAACTCGACACGATCCACGTCATCGAAGGTCATTTTGACTGGCGCACGCCCGTCTCCGAGGCAGCCACCTTCCACATTGTCTTTCCCAACCTCAGCGAGCTGACCGTCTTTGGTCGCCCAGGCGAGGTGGCTTATATCGAAGGTGATGCCAACGAATTGCGCGCCATAGAGGTCACTGGCACTAAGGACAATGAGATCTATACAGAGTTCCGTCGTGCTCATCTCAATGTCCCTCCCAAGGCACTCAAACAGGCCATGAAAGATTTCATCGCCGAGAATCCGGAGAGCCATATCACCACGCTCATGCAACGGCAATTGACGCAGCAAGAGATAGACCTTTCACGTCTGAAAAAAGGTAAGAAACTGCCCGCCATCACCCTTCCGCCCGATGGCTTCACTGGACAGGACACGCTCAAGCTGAAAGTGGAGCGCCCGGTGCTTCTCTTTTTCTGGGCATCATGGAAACGAGAGAGTATCCATAATTTCTTCGACATCCTACGCCTCCAACGTCGAGCCGCCGACCTGCCCGCACGCCGCAGGATACGCCCCATCAGCATCAGTCTCGACGTCAATCCGCAGGATTATACCACCACTTGCCGCTACGACTCCGTCGTTTGGGAGTCGCGCTGCTATCGCCAGTCGTGGAGCACTCCCATCGTTGAACAGCTCGGCATTCGCGAACTGCCCTTCTACATTCTCACCGATGACAGCCTGCGTGTCCTCGCAGTAGGCACCGACTGGAAGAACGACATTGAGCAAGCTGCGCTCAAAGTCGTCTTCCCATAATCATTTCTCTGTCTTACTCTGCCAACACTGTGAACTCCGCTCCCGAGGCGAAGTCGAGACCGTTCTGTGACGAAAGTGCCGTAAAGCGGAGGTAACGCGCGCGCTCGGGCTTCTGGAAGTTGACGCGCTGGACGTTGGCACTGCGTTCGAAATCACCTTCAGCCACAGCCTCACCCCATGTCTGCCCATCCTGCGAGAGCTGGATGCGATAGCCCTTGACATTACCATTCATGCCGCCATCCTGACGAGGTAGATAGGTGAAGCCCTTGATGGTCTTCATCTCGCCGCAGTCGAAATCGACGGTGTGCGGGTACTTCGTCACAGTTACACCGTATGCCGTATGCCAGATAGTTTCCACCTTGCCATCCACGAGTCGGCTGGCATTCTCGCCAGGTTCCTCGGAGCTACATGCCAAGATGGTGACAGGTACATTCTCAATGCGATCAAAGGTACGGCTGATGCGCACATCAGGTGTCTCAGCGTGCCAGACAGTAATCGTACCGCCGGAGCGGAGGGAAATAGGAGACTCTCCCCCCGCCCTCCCTATCAGGGAGGGAGCGGTCACCTTAGATGACTTGCCTTTTAGATTTCTATTAGCAGGATATTTTGCTCCCTCCCTAGCAGGGAGGGCGCGGGGAGAGTCTTCTGTTATTTCATAAAACACCTCTTCCCCATTGAACTCATTATAGACAATGGTCACGTCGCCCTTGGCATCGCGGGTGATGCCGATGGGGAGGTCGCCGCCATGCATGACGGGGAAATTACGGTCGCCGATACTCCTCGTGTTGGCCGTGGCTGTCGGACGGATGAAGAAGCCGAAGGTGTGGGCGTCGGCATAGACACGGTCGGGCTCCAACGGGCCACCCTGACCACAACTGCTTCCTCCAAGTGCTGTGACCTTCGTATCGAGATGGACATAGACGCCATCGCTCTCGGGGAGGTCAGAAGGATGGGGAGCATAGGTCAACTGGAGGTCATTCCAGGGCAGCGTGCTGGTACACATCGAACCCGTCAAGTCACCGAAAACTATACCATGCCCTGTAGCATCTGTCAGTGCCAGCCATTCCACCTCCTCGCGATTACCCATATCCTGTGGCTTGGGGAACTGCACGAACTGATCATAGACCGTGCTCTCATAAACGGCCTTGAACATTCCGCTTTTGCGGTCGGCATAGTTGTTCTGCGGGCCACGACCAAAATAGGCAAGCTTGCTGCCCTCCGCCTCGAAGCGTTTGGGCAGACGGATTTCGAAACCTAAGCGAGGCAGGATAGCCTTGGGATTGGAACCTGTAATGGCACTCTCGTTCTCAATGGTTCCATTGGGATAAACCGTCCACACGATGTTCGAGGTGAAGGAGAAATCAGCAGGTTCACCCTTGTCCTCAATGCTAAATCTACCACTACTGCCGCCGTGTATCTGTCCCTTCGTACCACGGCTCTCAACGACGTAGTTCATCACCACGGCACCATCCTTACGGGTATAGGAATGACGGCTGAGCACCTGGTGTTTCAAGTTATGCAGACCGTTTTGATACCAGCTTTGGTAGTACCAATTGTCGTTATCGACGGGCGCACGTAGGGCATTGAGACGAGGGCCACAGCCTGGCTCAATGAGACTGATCTCACCCTCGTGGTCGCATGCCTCACCGCCATAGCCAAAGAAATGGATGGTGCCAATGGCATCGTCAAAGACCACTCTCCAAAATCCGACGGGCGATGACGTTCCTGTGATGACCGTCTTATCCTCGGCAGTCGCGACGGTAAGCTTCTCATCGCCCTTGGAGGACGGGGTGTAGATAGCCAACGACTCGGCTCCCCAGAGATGCAACTGCTCGCTCATCTGCACATAACCCGCCTTGGCCCACGGCATATCCTGCTTCAGACGAAACTCCACGCGGAGGTCATAGCAGTTCCAGGCATAGTAGTGGTCGTCCTCCACATCAATGGTCACCGTGAAGTGATCTGAGCGTCGCGGTTCGATTGGCCAAGAATTGCTTACCGGCAGTTCAGCCACCTCGAAACCATTGCGCAGCACCACGCCGACGATATCCACATAGTCCAGCGGAATGAAGTAGTTCTTGTTCATCACGCTGAAGGACACCTCCTGGCGGCTGTAACGTCCGTCGCCACCCATGACAGGTGTAGTGCCCTTGACATCCTCCAACTTCACACCGATGTTCTGATACACATGCTTCACATCAAAGTACTCCGGCTTGGGTGTCAAGTCAGGCAACATCACACCATTCATGCAGAACATACCGTCGTTGGGCAGGTCGCCGAAGTCACCGCCGTAACCGAAGTACTTTTTGTTCGCAGCATCGTCGCGAACGAAAAGAGCCTGATCCACCCAGTCCCAGATCGCACCGCCACAGATATAGTTGCTCGTCTCGATGGCCTGCCAGAAGTCGATGAGGTTGCCACCGGCATTACCCATCGAGTGGGCATATTCGCTGATGTGGAACGGGTACTTGGGACCCTTACCGCCACCTGCTGCGAACTGCACCCAACCGACAGAGGGATACTGATTGGAGCCCATATCCACGATGTCATTGTTGCGCTCATACTGCACAGGGCGTGAAGTGTCGAATGCCTTGATGGCCTCGTAGGCAGCCACGAAGTTCTTGCCAGGGCCGGCCTCGTTGCCCAGACTCCAGATCACGATGGAGGGAGCATTCACGTGCGCGCGTACCATTTCCATATTACGCGCTATATGTGCCGCTTTCCATTCCACGGGGTGTGACAGCGAGGCTTCGCCGTAGTAATACTCATGGCTTTCGATATTGGCCTCATCCTCTAAATAGATACCGTATTTGTCGCAGAGGTAGTACCAGTAGGGATCGTTGGCATAGTGTGAGTTACGTACATGGTTGATGTTGCCACGTTTCATCAGGAATACCTCCTGCTCCATCTGCTCCTTCGTGATGGCATGACCGCGCCAGGGATTTGTCTCGTGGCGGTTCACGCCTTTCAGCTTCACGGGTTTGTTGTTCACATAGAAGTAGCGGCCAGCCTTGCCGAATTCATCGTCCTCAGCCTTCGTGTCGCGGATCTCTACGGTTCGGATGCCAAAATAAGCACTGCGCACATCCACGACCTTGCCTTTCTTGTCCTTCAGCGTGGCCGTGAGGACATAACGGTAGGGTGCTTCGGCAGACCAAAAGACACACCCCTGATCCTCTCCCGCGAGGGAGGGGTGGGAGGTTACCACTGAGCGGCTTCCCTGTTCTATCTTGGCAAGTTGACCACCCTCTCCCTTGAGGGGGAGCGGAGAGGGAGTCTTTATCTTGTCCGTATATAATTCCAGCGGATAGACCTTATACTCCACACTAAGCCCCTTCACCGCCTTCTTTCCATGATTGCGCACCTCGCTTTGAATCTCTATAGGCGCATACAAGAGGCTCTGCTCTCCCTCAAGAGAGGAAGCGGGGGCGGGCCTGACAATCAAATCGCTCAGCTCCACCTCCGGCACGCTCGTCAGATACGTCGAGCGGATAATGCCAGGTAGGCGAAACATATCTTGTGCTTCGAGGAAGCTACCGTCGCTGTTGCGATAGACCTCCACGGCCACCACGTTCTCGCCCGTCGGATTCAAGAAACGGGTGATGTCGAACGATGCCGTGTTGCGCGAGTTCTTCGAGAAGCCTACGTAATGACCATTGATCCAGAGATAGAAGAACGAATCGACACCGTCGAAATTGATATAGACCACACGTCCCTTCCAATCCACTGGCACGGTGAACGTGCGGCGATACGATCCCACCTCATTGGGATACTCATTCACCGTCCACTGTGGGTTCCTCGGCTTGCGCATCACGCCGCCGCGCCAGTCATCCACCGCCACCTGATGCTCGAAGATCACTTTCTGGTTCACATAGATGGGAACCCCATATCCTTGCACGTTCCAACAGCCAGGCACTTCGATGTCATCCCACGCATTAGCATCATACTCAGGTGCCTCGAAGCCCTTGGCACGCTCCTCGGGTGTCTTACACCAATGAAACTTCCACGTGCCGTCCAGATTCTTCCAGTAAGCACCTCGCTCGGGCAGCACGCCGCGCGCCGCCTCCTCCGTAGCGAAGTGGAAGCCCCATGCGCGCGGCTGTTCCTTATTCAGAGCCAAGCTTTCGGGCGACTGCCACTCATCGCCCGTCGGCGCAGCAGGCAGCGTCTCGTAGGCAAAACCTTGCAGCACGTTATCAGACTGTGCGCCTATCATTTGGGCGCAAAACATCACCGTTAAGAAAAGGAAAAAACGTCTCATAGCAGGTCGTATAATGATTTTCAATAAATAATATCCCAAATTTACATAGGACGCCACAAAGATAGGCATTTATTTTTCGCAAAAGCGTCAAAAAAGCCCCTTTTAAGACAATTTAACCAATTGTGGGGACTGATATGATGAAAACTTACTACCTTTGCAACGCTTTATGTACATACATACGCGCAAGCGCGTACTTTTAATAATTAAAAAACAGAGTCACCGACAAAACCCATGTGTACCATCACTCTCACATTTGACCCCAATAACGTTCTGGCCCAAGAAAGCCTTGCCGCCCTGCTTGCCACGGGGCAGTTCAAGACTGATGAGGCGACCAAAGAGCGTTTTGGCATCGACTACTCTGCCCCTTGGCTCTACGAGGATCACGGGGATTTTCCGCCACTGCCTGAAAAGGAGAGTTTTACACCCGAGGAAGCACTTGACATCATTTTAAAGGACATACGCCAGATTTACGAAGAAGATGAAGTGCGAATACCGGCCTAAGGCCTTGCGAAAGATTTGGACATTCTATAGAAACGTGGCAAAGAAATACAAACATGTCTATGACTACGGGGATATGCAAAACAATATACGCAAGGTCATACTCAACGGCTACAACATCGAACATTCCCTACCCCGTCGCCGCCCCGTAGTCGAACGCTGGCAGAAAGAAGGATGGCACATGGCTAAAGCTGATAAATGGTTCTACGCCTACACCATCGCCAATGATACCATCTTCATAGAAGATGCTTGCCACGAACAGAATATGCACGCATAGGTGCATCACATAATAGACAAACAATAATTAAAAAACAAACTTACTCATTTATTAACTTTTACACGAATGATCAGAAATAGGACATGAATTGGTCATGAATGATTGATGATTCATTTGAAGACTCAGAAGATTCAAACATACAATAATTAAAAAACAAACTTATTAATCACAAAATGAAGAAAAAACTACTTTTAATGACCGTGGCATTATTGTGCGCGGTAGGGAGTTGGGCAGATACAGATTATACTAGTTCTATGTCCAATAGTACTAGCGAATGGACAGGTGTAGGATCCAAAACGTCCATTGGAGTTTGTAAAACGGATGGCGTTGAAACTTATCAAGGGAATACGACCCAGTTTGATACTGGTGATGTGCTGTATCAAACAATTAGCGGAATACCTAATGGAATATATTTAATTTCTTTCTATGCATGGGAGAACTATGCTAACTGGGAAGAGGCCAGCATTTCTGTTGGAAATGATATCGCACAGGTGTTTGCAAATACTACTGCTAAAGGTATTGAAGTTATCAAAAATACGGGTGGTCGCGACTGGAATGATGCAAATACTTACGCCCTTGTTACAAAGGTCACAGACGGAACTCTAAAATATGGTGTCAAAAATATTGCTGCAGGTGGCAACTGGGCCGCATGCAAGCCTATAAGTCTTACCTATAAAGGGTCTGATGGAACTGTGATCGATTTCACGGATATATTAATAAATCCCACAATTAGTAATACGGATAAAGAACAAATGCCTAATGGTTGGTCTGAGTATAAGAGGGAAAATGCTGGAAATAACAATAGGACAGAAGGAACCGGAAATACTCAATTGGAAGGTTATGCTCCAACAAATCAAGACGGCTTTTCAATAGACTATTATCAACCTGTTAGTGCGTTACCAGAAGGTTGGTATTCTACGACAGCAAAAGTTCATGATAGAGACAATGGTGGCGCGACTTTGTATATTTTCAGTAATAGTACAGGGTCTAATGTCAAGAAATCGGTGACAATGACAACTGATTATTCAGTTATGACAACCCCAATGATTTATGTAACAGATAATGGAAGCATAACGATTGGTATTGAAATTGACAATAAGAAAGGTACTTGGTTTACTGGCGATGATTTTAAATTGACCTATTATGGCAGCACGTTATCTTATCCGCTTGATTTGACGGCTCGTATTACTAATCCAGACTTCTCCAATGACCCTTGGAACGCAGGATGGAGTGGCACGGGCACAGACAAAGACAAGGCTTTCATAGGTAATACCAATGGTTCATTTACCGGAACAATGGCAGAGATGTGGGTACCTAGTGGAACGAATATGTCTGCTGCTGACCTAAATCAGACAATCAATGAACTTCCTGCTGGCGTATATACCCTTTCAGCAAAAATCCAAGCAGGTATAACTTGCAAGCTTTATGCAGATGTTGAAGGTCAGTCGGAACAATACCTTGAATATAATGGCGCTGTAGCTAATAAATCCTTTCGGTTTATAGTTAATTCTGCCAATGATGTACAGATTGGTTTGAAGCATGATGGCATTACAAGTCCAGGCGAAAGCGTTTGGGTAGCAGTTGATGACCTCCAACTCGTTTATGAAGGAGATCTGCCTTCGGCTTCCGATAAGACAGCGTTCACCACAGCTCTTGCTACAGCCAATGCAAAGACGCTTGGATTTGATGATGGGGAATATGCTCCTTATGCAAATATTGATGCTATTAATTCATTAAGCAACGCAAATTCCATTGATGTTGATATCGCTACTAAGGGAGAACTGACAACTGCAACAACAGAGTTGACCACTTTGTGGGTGGTTAATAATGGAGAAGTAAATGCTATCTACAATCCTACTTTTGCTCTCTCGACAAACGATATGACTGCTATTGGATGGGGTTCCGATGATGGTTCTGTTATTGGCAACGAGTCTGGTGATTATCATTCACGTGCACTTGTAGGTAATGTCAATCTCGCTTCACTTAATGGAACAAGTTCTGCTCTCTATCTTCGTTATGACGGAACAAATAGTAGTGTTTCTACCATTTATAATTATGGTACATTGGCTGGCTATACCATGCCCTTGAAGGCTGGTACGATTTATCGTTTCAAAGCTGATGCTGCCGTTTGGAGTACAGACGAAACTCAACGTTATAAGGACTTGAGAGTCGCTATCTTGAATACAAATAGTACTGAAGTTGGTGGACAGACCTTAACTACTCCCAACAGTTCTATGGGCAGTGGCAGTACTGATAAGATCTCCTATGACTTCATATTTTGTCCTGCAGCAAACGGGAACTATACGCTGACAGTGGATAACATGGCAGAAACAAGTACAGGTATTGTTATTTCTAACTTTGAACTGAAAAGGGCAACAATCAACATCAACGAAGAAGCCAACAGTACGCAGAGCTTAGCAGGAACCGCCAATGTAACACTCACTCGCAACTTCAACGCGAGTGCATGGAATTCGTTGGTGCTGCCATTCGACATGACTTTGGCAGAAGCTCAGACTGTCTTTGGAAACGACATCACCATTGCCAATTATACAGGAACAAACGAGGTTTCACCGGGGGTCTATCAACTTCAGTTCTCTACCGAGAATCCAAGCATCACGGCTAATGAGCCAGTTCTTATCTGGGGCGCAACAAGCGTAGATGGCTCAACCATTTCGGGTCGTGAGATTAAGACAGAAACTCCTTCTTTGACTCCGAATGATGCCACCTATTCGTTCGTTGGTAGTTACGATGCCAGCACACAACTTGCATCTGGTGACTACTTCATTGGAAGCGACAATAAGTTGTACTCCGTCGGTTATGACCTCCCCTCAATGAAGGGAACACGTGCTTTCTTCCGTCCAGTATCTGCTGGCGTTAAGGCCATGAGCTTCGAGATTGACGGCGATGAGACCGGAATCGTGCTGGTTGACAGCGAAGGAACACAAGTCATCAATGGCGAGATTTACAACCTTGCCGGTCAACGTGTCAACAAGGCTCAGAAGGGCATCTACATCGTCAACGGTAATAAAATTCTTGTAAAATGATTCATGGATGATTTATGAATCAATGAATTAAATCTCGAATTCAGCATTATTATTTAAATTACTACAGCAATGAAAAAGAATCAATATATAGCTCCTGAACTGACAATCGTTTCCACTATTTGTCACAGTGCAATACTCGTCATAAGTGGCACAAATCTCAATTCAAATGCTCCCGAAAAAGGAGGCGAATATACAAACAGTAGTGGTGTCACAGTCGGAGTCAAAGGTCAGAACAACTACGACGTCTGGAATGACGATTGGAGTAAGTAAGGCACGGAGTGCCGAAGATACGGAGTCACGGAATCAAGGATTCAACAGGACTCTTGAAACCTGAAACCTGTATCTTGAAACTGGGTAGTTAAACACTCTACCTATTATCTACAGCAGCTACAGTCACCACGATTGTAGCTGCTGTCGTTATCAATGGTTATCAACCATTGCCCATCACTGGAGATTCTGGCGTATAACTCATTTTATAGGGAATAATGTTTGGAACACCCGGGTCTTCCAAACAGAACACTCGGGTGTTCCAAACATTACACCCGGGTGTTCCAAGCAAGACACCTTGGTGTGCCAACCGAAACCTCTATACGAAAACGCAAACGCAACTGACCATTTGCCCTTACCTGAACTAAGAACCTTGATTGAAGTTTTTATATTTTTTTGCAGAAAATTTGGTGAATTTAAAAACAATATCTAATTTTGCGTTTGGAAAGCATTATTGAACTCTCCATTACTCAATAATATTAACCTTTTACAAATCATTTATGACACGACTAACTTACACTACATTTATTGCCATGAGTTTAGTTCTTTTGTCATGCAGTTCTGGCACCCAAAGTGAACAGCGCGCCATCCCCTCCGACCCTGACGTAGAGTCGAAGGTAGAACAAGTCCTTAACAAATTGTCGCTCGACGAGAAGATCGGGCAGATGTGCGAGCTCACCATCGACGTGATTACGGACATGAGCGTGAGCGACAGCCTCGTGCTGAACGAAGAAGCACTGCGTACGGTTTTCGAGAAGTATAAAGTGGGCAGCATCCTGAACGTGCCGCAGGGCGTGGCTCAGCGTCCCGAGGTGTGGAGTACATTGATCCGCCGCCTGAACCTTTTGTCCATGGAGACCTGTTCGGAAGTGCCTCAGATCTACGGCGTCGATCAGATCCACGGTGCCAGCTACACATGGGGTGCCACGCTCTTCCCGCAGGAAGTGGGACAGGCCGCCTCCTTCAACCGCCAAATCACTCGCCGCGTCTCGGAGATTTGTGCTTACGAGAGCCGCGCGTGCCTGATTCCCTGGGTGTATTCACCCGTCATGGACTTGGGCAGACAGCCACTGTGGAGCCGTATGTGGGAGAGCTACGGCGAGGATGCCTATCTCAACGCTGCCATGGCTCGCGAAGCCGTCATCGGTTATCAGGGCGAGGATCCCAATCACATCGCTCCCGACAGGGTGGCAGCCTGCTTGAAGCATTACATGGCTTACGGCGTTCCCACCAGCGGTAAGGATCGCACGCCGAGCAGCGTGACAGACCGTGACATGCGCGAGAAGTACTTCCAGCCCTTCCGCGCAGCCATCCTGGCCGGTGCGCTCTCAGTGATGGTCAACTCAGGCGTCAACAACGGCATTCCCTTCCATTCTAATTATAAGTTCCTGACTACTTGGCTCAAGGAAGAGCTGAATTGGGACGGCATGATTGTCACCGACTGGGCCGACATAAATAATTTATGTACGCGCGATCACATCGCCGCCACAAAGAAAGATGCCATCGCATTGGCCATCAACGCCGGCATCGATATGTCAATGGTGCCTTACGAAGTGGAGTTCTGCGACCTGCTGAAGGAGCTGGTGGACGAGGGCACGGTGCCCATGTCACGCATCGACGATGCTGTGCGCCGCATCCTGCGCCTGAAGGTGCGCCTCGGTCTGTTGGACCGCAGCACATGGGACATCGCCCCCGAGGAGCTTGCCAAGCAATTCCCACTATTTGCCAGTGCGGACTTCGCCAAGGAGGCTGAGCAGATGGCTGAGGAATGTATGGTGCTGCTGAAAAATGAGAAATTAAAAGCGAAAAGTGAAAAATTAGGAGTTGAGGGAGAGGGGCTTTTACCCCTGAAGGAAGGTACGAGAATGTTGGTGTGCGGCCCCAATGCTGACAACCTGCGCGGCATGAACGGCGGCTGGACCTACACATGGCAGGGCCACCGCACGAACGAGTTAGCAGAGCAGATGGGTGGTTACGCATCGTTTCAGCAGGCATTGAAGGAGCGCTTCGGAGCACAGAACGTTACCTACGTGGAAGGCGTACACTGGGACGAGCAAGACTTCAATCTCGACCGCAGAGCTGATGACTGGAGCCGTATTCCCGCAGCCGCCAGTGCAGCCGACGTGATCGTATGCTGCGTAGGCGAGAACTCCTATTGCGAGACACCCGGTAATATCAACGACCTGAACCTGAGCCCGAATCAGAAGGAACTGGTACGCACGCTGGCACAGACGGGCAAGCCCATCGTGCTCGTGTTGGCCGAGGGTCGTCCCCGTCTGCTCAATGACATCGAGCCGCTGTGCCAAGCCGTGGTGCACACCTTCCTCCCAAGCAACTACGGCGGCAAGGCCCTTGCACGCCTCTTGGCAGGAGACACAGACTTCAGCGGACGTATGCCATATACCTATCCAAGACATCATGGTGCCTTCGTCACCTACGACTACAAACCCTGTGAGAACATGGGACAGATGGAGGGCAACTACAACTACGATGCTGTGATGGATGTGCAGTGGCCCTTCGGTCATGGTCTGCATTACACCACCGTAGCATACAGCAACATGAAAGTCACGCCTGAGACGTTCACGGCGACAGACAGCATCACCGTCACGGTGGATGTCAAGAACACCGGCTCTCGGATGACAAAGGAGAGCGTGCTGCTCTTCAGCAGCGACCTCGTAGCCTCTATCACACCGGACAACCGCCGCCTGCGCGCTTTCGATAAAGTTACCTTACAGCCAGGCGAGACCCAAACAGTGACGCTGCGCATCGCCGCCATGGATTTGGCATTTGTTGATATGGAAGACCGCTGGGTGCTGGAACCGGGAGAGTTCCGACTGACGATTGCAGATCAAGCAGTGACGGTGACACATTAACAGATTAACAGGAAGCGTTTATCACACAAAATAATTTACCTTTTAAACTTTTATCAGATGAAGAAAAGAAGTAAAACCTATCTTTTGGGCTTGCTGACCTTGCTATGGTTGGTGCCCAACGTAGTGTTTGCCCAAGCTCTGACGGTGGAAGGAACGGTTTTCGACGAGACGGGAGAACCCCTAATCGGCGCGACGGTGAAGGTGATGCCCGGAAACACGGGCACCGTGACCGACATCAATGGCCGCTTCCGAATACCCAGTGTAGAAAAAGGAGCAACGCTACAGTTCTCCTACATGGGCTACGTCACACAGAGCCGAAGAGCCGACGGAAGAGCCATCAACATCACGCTGCAGCCCGATGACCAGAACCTCGAAGAAGTCGTCGTCGTGGCTTATGGCCAGCAGAAGAAGATTACCATCACGGGAGCCGTATCTGCCGTGAACGGTGACGAATTACTAAAAGCCCCTGTGGCCAACGTCGCCAATGCCCTGCAAGGCAAGCTGCCCGGCATCTCCGTGGTGCAGCCTTCAGGCATGCCTGGTGACGACGAACCCACTATCCGTATTCGTGGTATTGGCTCACTGAACAGTGCCGAGCCGCTGGTGTTGGTCGATGGTGTTGAACGTCCGTTCAGCCAGATTGACCCCAATGAGATCGAGGATATCTCCATCCTGAAGGACGCCTCCGCTACAGCCGTCTTCGGTGTGCGCGGCGCTAACGGCGTCATCCTCGTCACCACCAAGCGCGGCGAACCCGGCAAGGCCTCTGTCACCGTCTCTGCCAGCGCAGCCGTGCAACAGATATCCAAGTTGGTTCTTCTGCAATTTAGTTGAAAAGCACATGCTCCAATACTAGTTTGTTTTTCAGCAGCTCAATACCAGCCCTTCCATACATCA
>CAJORF010000046.1 GCA_905236985.1 uncultured Bacteroidaceae bacterium
CTTCGTGCAGAACTCGCCCCTCTGCCCCATCAACACGCTGATGACGCACGGCTTCATCCTTTCGAAATACGGCGGCGGCGTGGCCAACATGAGCAAGAGCTACAACGACATCGTGCGTGAGATGCGCTGTGCCTTCGCCTGCGGTAGTGGCATGGTGGAGATCTATGCCGACTACGCCCTGATGAACAGTATCAGCAACGGACGTCTGTGGGGCGAACTCGCCGAGTGCATCAAATGGCAGGAGGCACAGAAGGACGTCTTGCCCGACGTGCATTGGGTAGGCGGCAACCCGTGGGACGGCAGCAAGGCCAATGTCTATGGTTGGGCTGCGTGGAACGGACCGAAAGCTACCCTTGCCCTGCGCAACCCCGCCGCCTCGCGTCAGACCTTTACCATCACCCTGCGCGAAGCCCTCGACATCCCCGAATACATCCACACCAGCATCGTGCTCACCGATGCCTTCAAGCAGAACACGCTCCGTGGCCTGACCACCGACGAGCCCATCGACATCGACACGCCCCTCACCCTCAATCTCCCCGCCTCCTCCGTCTTTATCTATAATGGCACCGACATCGAGACAGCCATCCAGAACGTTGATAACGAAACCGTCAATCGCAAATCGTCAAATAGTAAATGGTACGATCTCTCAGGTCGCAAGGTGAACGGTACGCCGACGACTCGTGGCATCTATATTAAAGAGGGCAAGAAGGAAATAGTCCCCTGACGGTAGGTGATGGCGAACCTGTGTAACACGCCTATGTGTGCGGACTGTCTGACCCGGGTCAAACAGTCCATTCCTATAGACGTAACGGCAGATGCAACCAGACGTGTTAGCGGATAAGTCAAGACACATCTACGCGCGCGTGCGCAGGCGCGAGAATACAGAAAATAGCGTCACCTCGTCACCAATTAATGCTATTGTTTTATACCTCAAAGGCTTAAGTGGGTGACGATAAGGGTGACGAAGGGTGACGAAGTGACGAAATGGCGGAAATTTCACCTAAAAATAAATTACTTGGAGTATTCCTCAACCAGTTTCCCTGCCGACTCCAATGCCTGCCAGACAGAGAAGCGGGCTTCGGGATTCATGGCTTCCATCGCAGCAAACAGGTTGGCAATGGAGGTGCGGTTGGTGGCGCGCTCGTATGGGCATGACTTGGTCACTGGTTGGTAGCCGGCCAACTGGGCGTAGCGACTGATATCGGCCTCATCGATGAGGCACAGCGGACGAATGATGCTCAGCGGCATCTTGTGCATCTCAAGTCGTGCAGGCATTGTGTCAAAGCGTCCTTGGAACGTCAGGTTCATCAAAGCCGTATGAATGAGGTCGTCGCGATGGTGTCCAAGCGCTATCTTGTTACAGCCCAACTGCTGGGCCAGGTTGAACAGCTGCTTGCGGCGGTTCCACGAGCAGAGGAAGCAAGGCGGCTTGCTGTCGGACTCCTCAAAACGGGTTGTCACCACATGCAGGGGGATGTGCAGGTCGTTGCAGAATTGCTGAAGGTAGTCTGTCGAGGTCTCATAGCTGACGTTTTCCATACGCACATGAACCGCCTCAACACGAAACCTGGGATGATGAATCTGCGCCCGACGACCCAACAGCTCCGTAAGCAGCAAGGAGTCCTTGCCACCCGAGAGACCTATCAGGATATGATCGTCGTCGGCCAACAGCTGATAGGTGACGAAAGCCTTGACGAACCGTTCGTTCAACCGTTTGAACAGGATTTGTTGTTCATTCTTCATCGGAGAATATTAAGACCTCAATTTTCGCGTGCAAACTTACACATTATTATTGAGATATTTGCACTTTTATCACTCAAAATGTATGATTGTTCAAGAAAAGTTGTACCTTTGCAGCCGGAACAGGAGTTTATGCCTTCTGCCATTAAGTCTTACACATGAAAACGACTTACATCCTATGCAAAACATCTATAACTTTCTGAGACAGATAGCCGAGCACAATGACCGCGATTGGTTTCACGCCCATCAGACGGAATACAAAAGAGCTCGAACGATGTTTGAGGAGACGACCCAACAACTCATCCTTCGCATCGCAACTTTTGATTCCAGTGTGGCCTACCAAACGCCCAAGTCCTGCATCTATCGGTTTGCCCGCGACATTCGCTTCTCCAACGACAAGTCGCCGTATAAGCGCCATTTCGGAGCCTTCATCTGTAGCCACGGCCGCAAAAGCTATCGCGGCGGTTATTACCTGCATATCGAACCAGGCAACACACTCGTGGCCGGAGGCTCGTGGTGTCCACCAGCTCCGTTGTTGAAACATATACGCGAGACGATCATCAGCGACATAGATGAATTTCGCAGCATTGTGGAAGCACCAGGCTTCAAGGTCCTCTATCCCGTAATTGGTGAAGATCCCGTAAAGACAATGCCAAAAGGATTCCCGAAGGATTTCGCCTATCCCGAGTATATCAAGCCACGGCTCTACACCGTATGGCATCCGCTCTCTGATGATTTCCTCTCCCAGCCCGATGCCATGGACCAGTTGGAATCGATGTTCCGCACAATGTACCCCTTCAATCGCTTCCTCAACGAAATCTTTGATGATTATATGGAATAACCTGCTCACCATCCCCCCCCCCGTTTTTTGCTTATTTAACGGGGATTTTGAACGAGATATAAAAGAAAAGTTGTACCTTTACACCCCGTAATTGCGAGAAAGCCGCCATCGAAGAGTGTGCCGAGCGATTCCATCGCGAGGACTCCTCCCCCAATTGCGAACAACCCGCCACCTACATGACTATCTATTATAGAAACCACTAAACCGAATACAAACATGAACGCCAACCGACACATTCACCTACAGGAAGAAGCAGCCAGATGCCTGCTCTGTCTGGACGCCCCCTGCAGCAAAGCCTGCAAGAACGGAGACCCCGCACGCGCCATCCGAGCCATCCGCTTCGGCAACGAGAAACTGGCTGGAAGGTGGCTGGACGAGTGCACCGACGAAGACCTCGAAGCAGCCGAGAACGCATGCATCCACTATGACCTACCCATTCGCCTACGCCAACTGGTACAAGCGCTGCGTACCGAAACCCAGGAGGCAGCAACAGCCGGCGAGGCAGCAGAGGCGGCAGCAACGCCCTCCCTCGCCATCAATTTCTGCGGCATCCGATGCGAGAACCCCTTCTTCCTCGCATCCTCGGCCATCTGCACCAACTACGAGATGGTGGCACGAGCCTTCGACGCCGGATGGGCAGGAGTGTTCTACAAGACCATCTGCCTGCAGGAAATCCATGAGGTATCGCCACGATTCGACGCCGTGCAGCAGCAGGGACAGTCGGACTTCTTCGCCTTCCGCAATATGGAGCAACTCAGCGAGAACCCCACGGAAATGGACTTCGACATCCTGCGCCGCCTCAAGCAGGACTACCCCACGAAGGTGGTGGTGGCCAGCATCATGGGCCAAACCGAAGAACAATGGATAGAACTGGCCAAGATGGCCGAGGAGGCGGGAGTGGACGCCATAGAGCTGAACTTCTCCTGCCCACAGATGCGACTCGCGGGCATGGGAAGCGACGTGGGGCAGAACCCTGAGTTGGTAATGTTCTACACCGCCTACGTGAAGCGTTCCGTATCCATTCCCGTCATTCCCAAGATGACGCCCAACATCACTCAGATCACCCAGCCCGCCGTAGCGGCCTACTTTGCCAACGCAGATGCCATCTCGGCCATCAACACCATCAAGAGCGTAACGATGGGCGACCGTGCCCGAGTGTCTGGACATAAAACCATCTCAGGCCTCTCTGGACGTGCTGTCCGTCCTATCGCCCTCCGCCACATCTTAGAGATGGCTCAGAGTCCTATGTTCAGCGGTACATTGGGCAAGACATTGGAGCTAAGCGGTATCGGTGGCATAGAGACGTGGCGCGATGCGCTGGAGTTCATTCAGCTGGGCTGCCGCAACGTACAGGTTTGTACCGCCGTGATGCAGTACGGCTACCACATCATCGACGACCTCATCCTTGGCCTTCAGCATTATCTCGCCGAGCGTGGTATCTCCGAGCTGGCAGAGATTGTAGGCGAAGAACTGCCGAATTTCGTATCCCCTACCGACCTTGACCGCGAGACCATCGTCTATCCGAAAATCGACCGCGAGAAGTGCATCGGGTGCGGGCGCTGCTACGTCTCGTGCATGGACGGAGGCCACCAGGCCATCCGCTTCGATGCTGCCATGCGCCAGCCTCATCTCGTGGGAACCAAGTGCGTAGGTTGTCACCTCTGCCGCCTCGTCTGCCCCACAGGAGCCATCGGCACCGCCAGACGCATCCCGAAGAAATAACGTAATTATCAAAAAACAGGAAAGAATGAAAGCACAAATGACCGCGCTGCTGATTGCACTCTGTGCAACAGGACTCCAGGCGCAGACGAAGCGCTCCGATGCGTTTCATGAGAAGTACACACTGAAAGAGGTGGTGGTCATGAGTCGCCACAATATCCGCTCACCGCTGTCCTCGGGAGGCGCAGCATACATGCGCGTCACGCCGCACCAGTGGTTCCGATGGTCGTCGCCAGGCAGTCAGCTCTCCCTGCGCGGTGGCGTGCTGGAGACCGAGATGGGACAGTTCTTCCGGAAATGGGTCGTCGAAGAGGGCTTGCTCCCCGACAACTACCGCCCCACGGGCGACGATGTCCTGTTCTATGCCAACTCGCGACAGCGCACCTTTGCCACTGCCAAGTATTTCTCGGCGGGCTTCCTGCCCTTTGCCAATGTGGAGATTACCCACAAATACGAGGAGGACAAGATGGATCCCGTGTTCACTCCACAGTTCACCAAGATGAACGATGCCTACCGCCAGCAGGTGCTCAACGAGATGCAGGCGTTGCACGGAGGACCAAAGGCGTGGATGGAGGCGGCGCAGCCCACAATATCCATGATGGAGCAGGTGCTCGACATGGACCAGTCGCCGGCAGCGCTACAGGGCGACACACTCCACTTCTGGTTTGACGACACACAGCTGACGGTCGAGAAGGGCGACGAACCGCGCATGAAAGGTGGCTTCACACTCATCAACAGCGTGGCCGATGCCTTGGTGCTGCAGTGCTACGAATCGGAGAGCCTCTCGGCCTTCGGTCATGAGTTCACCCTGGAGCAATGGCGTGCCATCTGTGGCCTCAAGGAGATTTATGACGGTCTGCTCTTCACCACTCACAGTGCGGCCGTCAACATCGCTAATCCGCTGGTGACCCGCATACGCGAGGAACTGCACAACGAAGGGCGTAAGTTCATGTTCCTCTGCGGCCACGACAGCAACCTCGCCAGTATCAGTGCAGCCCTCGGGCTGAACCTCCCCGAGACGGAGAACGCCATAGAACGGCATACGCCCATAGGCTCTAAAATCGTGTTCGAGAAATGGAGCGACGGCACGGAAGACTACGTGGCCATCAACCTCGTCTATCAGGCGCTCAGCCAACTGCAGGGGCGCACGCTGCTCTCCACGGAAGTCCCTCCGATGGTGCGGCCCATCAGCGTGGAAGGCCTCACACCCAATGCCGACGGCCTCTACCCGCTCTCCGTCCTCGACGCCCGCTTCGACGCGACCATCGAAGAGTACAATGCCATCGTCGATGATGCCACGGCCATCACCGCGCCTCATCAGTCCGCGTCCTCACCACAGACTGTTACCCTCTATAACCTCCAAGGCCAGCGCCTCAGCACTCCCCAACGCGGTGTGAACGTCGTTGGCGGAGGCAAGAAATACTTGCACTAATAGCAGCCACAGTACCAGCAGGATTCACCTACTGGTACTTTCCCGTACCACTGCTGGAACTTTTTTGTACCACCCCTGGTACAAACCCACTTGTACAGTTCTTCTCCGTCCCGCATAAGCTCGCTCGACCTTTTTGTCTGTTGATATTCCAAGCCGTTCAATCAGAGCGGTCA
>CAJORF010000047.1 GCA_905236985.1 uncultured Bacteroidaceae bacterium
AGAGACCGGGATTCGAACCCGGGAACCAGTTTTGCCGGTTACACGCTTTCCAGGCGTGCCTCTTCAGCCACTCGAGCATCTCTCCTCGTGTGCTGTCTGAGTTTTGCGGGTGCAAAAGTAGGACATTTTTGCGACATGACCAAACTTTTTTCAAAAAAAGTGATGCATATCGCACAAAAAGGCACTTTATGCGTTGTATTCCTGCCAAGATTTGATCTTAATGTCCTCCAGATTCATCGAAGTGAAAGCCTGAATGAAGGCTTTGGCCAGACGGGTATTGGTCATGAGGGGGATGTTGTGGTCGATGGCCGCGCGACGGATGCGATAGCCGTTGGTGAGCTCGCGACGCGTGCGGTTCTTCGGCACATTGACGATGAGATCAAACCTATGCTGGGCAATGAGGGAGATCACGTTGTCCTCGTCCTCCTCATCGGGCCAGCTCACGCTGCGTGCAAAGACACCGTTCTGATTGAGGAAGGCTGCTGTGCCGCCTGTGGCATAGACATCGAGGCCCTTCTTGATGAGCTGACGAGCGGGTTCGAGCAGGTCGAGCTTACCCTTGGCACCGCCGGAGGAGATGAGGACAGCTTTTTTGGGGATGCGATAGCCTGTGGCGATGAGGGCGTTGAGGAGTGCCTCGTTGAGGTCGTCGCCCAAGCATCCCACTTCACCCGTAGAAGACATATCGACACCCAGAACGGGGTCGGCGTTCTGCAGGCGTGCGAAGCTGAACTGGCTGGCTTTGACACCGATGCGGTCGATGTCGAACTCGCTCTTCTCAGCACGCTGGTAGGGCGCGTCGAGCATGATCTTGGTGGCGGTCTCGATGAAGTTGCGCTTCAGGATCTTCGACACGAAGGGGAAGGAGCGGCTGGCGCGCAGGTTGCACTCGATGACCTTCACCTCGCGGTTCTTGGCGAGGAACTGGATATTGAACGGTCCGCTGATGTTGAGTTCGGCGGCTATCTTGCGCGCGATCTTCTTCATCTGACGGATGGTGGAGAAATAAACGTTCTGAGCAGGGAAGACCATCGTGGCATCGCCTGAGTGAACGCCGGCATACTCGACGTGCTCGCTGATGGCGTACTCGACGATCTCGCCCTTGTCGGCTACGGCATCGAACTCAATCTCCTTGGTCTCCTGCATGAACTGCGAGACGACGACGGGATATTCGTGCGAGACCTCGGTGGCCAGCTGTAGGAAGCGCTCCAACTCTTCGTCGGAGTAGCAGACATTCATGGCAGCACCCGAGAGAACGTAGCTGGGACGCACGAGGACGGGATAGCCGACCTCAGCAATGAACTCCTTGATGGAGTCGAGGCTGGTGAGGGCACGCCATGCGGGCTGATCCACGCCGAGCTTGTCAAGCATCGCGGAGAACTTGTCGCGGTTCTCGGCACGGTCAATATCTACTGGCGAGGTTCCGAGGACAGGCACGCCCTGACGATGGAGCTTCATAGCGAGGTTATTGGGAATCTGACCGCCCACGGAAACGATCACACCGCGGGGCTGCTCCAAGTCGATGACGTCGAGAACACGCTCAAGGGTCAGTTCGTCGAAGTACAGGCGGTCGCACATATCGTAGTCAGTAGAGACGGTCTCGGGGTTGTAGTTGATCATGATCGACTTATAACCCAGCTTACGAGCCGTGTTGATGGCGTTGACAGAGCACCAGTCGAACTCGACCGACGAACCGATGCGATAAGCACCGGAGCCAAGGACAATAACGGACTTCTCGTTGTGGTAGTAGGGGATATCGTGAGAGGGCTGGTAATTCTCGGCGACAGAATCGCTGGGCACACGACCAAGAGTGAAGGCATCTTGGAAGGCGGGGGTGTGCGTGTAGGTAAAATAGAGGTAGTTGGTGAGCTCGGGGTGCTCGCTGGCTACCGTTGGAATACGCTTCACGGAGGGGAGAATGCCGTGCTGCTTGCGGTAGCGGCGGACGTCAAGGTTCTCCTTCTCGAGGTTGCCGGATGCGGGTTTGAGAACGAAACGAGCAATCTGGAAGTCGCTGAAGCCTGCTTGCTTCACTTCGAGGAGGAAATCGTCGGGCAGTTCTTCGAGGCTGTCGAAGGCTTCGAGCTGGTGCTTGAGATCTACGATGCGCTTCATGCGGGTGATGAACCAAGGATCAATCTTCGTGAGCTCCTCGATGCGCTCTACGGTGTAGCCCTGCTCCAGCGCCTCGGCGATGGCGAAGATGCGGAGGTCGGTGGGGTTCTCGAGGGCATCGTCGAGGTCGTCGAACTCCACGTGTTCGTTGCCCACAAAGCCGTGCATCCCCTGCCCTATCATGCGCAGTCCCTTCTGCAGCATCTCCTCGAAGGAGCGACCGATGGACATGATCTCGCCGACCGACTTCATCGAGGAGCCAATCTTGCGGCTGACACC
>CAJORF010000048.1 GCA_905236985.1 uncultured Bacteroidaceae bacterium
GAACCGATGACCTCTTCAATGTGACTGAAGCGCTCTGAACCAACTGAGCTACGCTCCTATCTTTCGTTTGCGGCTGCAAAGGTACGAATAAAAGTGAAAAGTGAAGGGATGAAAAGCGAAAAATATACGTCACAACCTGGTATTTAACTTTCGTTAACGGCAAACGCCGCCTTTTCACCCCTTCACTCGTATTCTGTATGATGAGCTACAGGTCTTACTCTACCTGAACTTTCTTGTTGCCAATGATGTAGATACCGGGCTTAGTGATGCTCTGCATACGCTGACCTGCGATGGTGTAGATAGCCTTGGAGGCTGTCTCTGCCTGAACAGACTCAACACCAGTGAAGTCAACGCCATCGGTGCTATAGTGCTTCACCTTGTGCAGACCCGTGACACCCATGTACTTACGGACATTACCCTGCAACCAAACCTTTGTGCCGAGGCATTCGGGATGATCAGCCAGATTGAGGTCATTGCGAGCGGGAGAGTTGTTATCGAGCTGGATGGGCACAACAGCAGCGATGTCGGTGCAAGTGGGATCGTCAGCCAGCAGGAAGTTAGAAGCGGCCACCTTGGGATCATCGGCGCGCGTGGAAGCGGCTGCAGCGGGAGGCTCAGCAGAGAAGATGGCAGTGGTCGCGCTCAGGGAGGAACCGTTGATGTAACCCACGATGTAACCCACCACGAAAGCACTTTCCTGCAAGTACTCGCTGCTGCTTGTGGCGTTCAGGGCACGCAGTTCAACTACGCTGTAGGGATTGTCGAGTGATGTCTCGCGGGGATCGGGATAGACGATGGTGCCCGTGTCGCCATCGAAGTCCTCAGCGGAGCGCGGGAAGAGCTGCACGGTGCGACCGGCATCGTTAGCGTAGATGGCTACGAAACCTGTGACGTCGTAGCTCACGGCGATGTCGAAGGTGATGTTAGCAGCCACGGTCCAGTTGTCACGCACGACAAGTGCATTGTCGCTGTCATCGGTGAATGTGAGGTTGCGGCTCTCCCAAGTTGTGGCAGCAGGAGTCAGCTCCTTGATGGTGACAAGCTCGTTCTCATAGTCAGCGAAGTTGTTGGTGATGTCGGCGATGGTAACCACCTGCGGTGTGACAGCGTTGTTCTGCGAGTTGACAGTGAGGTTTTCGATTGCGGAGATGCTGATCTCAGTGAGTCCTCTGTAAAGGTAGAGATCGCCCTTGATGTCAGCTGTGATCTTGTCGCCAGTGGAGATGCCGCTGAAATCACCGTAGATGAGCAGACCGTCGGTGCCGTCGAAGACGTAGAGGTTCTTGCCATTGATATAGGTGACGAGCAGGTCGTTGGCCTTAAACAGCACCTTCTGCTTGTCAGCTGTGGCAGCAGCCTTGACGCGAGCGATGCTGGGCAGCTCAAGGTACTCGGGATCGGGTATGTCGCCACCCGTGTTGCCATTGCGACTGTAGAGCTTGTTGCCCTGAGTGAACTCAATCGTGGTGGAACCGTCTAGGTTGGCGTAATTCTTGATCTTACCTACAACAATGACCTCGTCGCCAACAGACAGGTCATCGCTGGAAGTGAAAGCAGCACCATTCAATCCCAAGCCGCGGAAGACGTACAGCTGGTTGCTTTCTCCTGCAACGGCATCAGCGATAAAATAGGTAGCGTTGGTGTATCTCTCACCCGTCTCTTCACTCTTGATGGCAGCAATCTCATCGATCTGAGTCACAAAACCCTTGACATAGACATCCTTGTTGGTCTGTTCAGCAGCAGCCATCTGCTGAGCCTTGGCGATAGCATCTTTCACCGTCAGTGGACTCTCGGCAGAGCTCGTCCAGTCGATCTCTACGGGGGTGTCATCGCCTGAAAGGAACACTTCCATCTTCTTGATCTGGGTATTGCCGCCGATGGTGATGACAACCGTAGAAGCGTCACCCGTCCAAGAGCCTGTTTCGAGCGTGCCGGTGTCAGCGGTGTTGCTGCCCCACTTGCTGTTGACGAGGGTAAACTTGATCGCTTGGATGTTCTTGCTTGCAGCAGAGATAGTCAATGTGCCGCCATACAGACGAAGTGAGCCATCTGACCACATACGATTGGCGTTTGACTTGCCGGAAACAGAGACAGTGATGGTTACGTCAGAAGAGGTCGTGGAAAGGTTGTCTGTGATGTCTCCATCGTGAGAGTCGCTACTCGAATAACCATTCAGTCCGAACAGCGAATAGGATCCTTCTGCCGTGAAGTCAAACACGACTTGTGCTTTCGCCAACCCGCAAAAAGCGAGCAAAGCGAACATGAAAGAGTAGATTTTTCTCATAAATTTTTTGATTAAAAATGATTTGGTTGATGTCAATACGGTGCAAAGGTAAGGTTATTTGACGGAACAGCAAAATAAAAGCTGAGACTTTTTTATAAAAAGACAAAAAAAAGACGGACACTGCCCTCTCGGATGGTGTCCGTCTTCAGCTCGTAGGGAAACGAGCATCAATCAACAAATCAAAATTTAGTCGTGTCCTATCGGTTTGATATCAAGAAGTTATGCAAATGATGTCATTTTAGAATTCACCAGGGCCACCGAAGTTGCCACCAGGGCCACCAAAGCCTCCGCCACGTGGACCGCGGAAACCTTGACCGCCTCGCGGACCGCCTTGCTGCTGACGGTTGCGACCAAATTGCGGACGGAACACTTTGAGGAGCTGCTGGGGTGTGAGCACGTTGGAGAACTCAGCGAGGTATTTCTTCTGGATATCCAGACGTAGCTGGGACTGCTGGATCTGCTGTTCCTGACGGCTGAAGAACTCCTGCAACTGTGCCGTAGCCTCGGCATCCGTCAGTTCCTTCTTGTCTCGCTGGTTGTCGTCCTGCTCGCGGTTGCGATCCTCGCGCAATGCTGCCAATTCCTTCTGGTAGTTGTTGTAGATGGGTTCGAACTTGGTTTTCTGCTCGTCGGTGAGCTTCAAGTCCTTGATGAGTCGTTCTGTCTGTCGAGCCTGCATCTCTGCACGGCGTGCTTCACGGTTGTTGTCTTGCGCATTTGCGTTTGTGCTGGCCAATGTCATTGCTGCCAGTGCAATCAGAAAAAACTTTTTCATTGTTGTGTCGTATTAAAAGTTGAAAAAAGTGTTGGAATACACTTCTGTGACACGACATGAAAAGAATGGTTTAAGGCGTTCGGGATTTTTTTGATTCGTTAACACAGGACTTTTTTCCCATCACGTGACAGCTGACTTTCAGCCGCCGCCCTACCTATGGGCTGTGTCAACGAACGGTGATATGGAAGCAGCCTTGCTTCACCTCATATTTGACGTAACAAAGTCCTTCGGCACGGACATCGCGCAGCACCTCAGAGAGGACGAACTTCAGCGAGTCGTTGCGCACGGCACGACGGTTGGGATCGTCGGGAGGAGCCACAGTGTGGTAGCGGTTGTATGAAATGTCGAAGGTGGTGCCGAAGCAATGGCAGCTCTGTTCGGAGGCATTGGTGTTGATGCGGCGCAGACGGGCAACATCCTCCTCAGTGCGCAGCACGCTGGTGACGATGATGGTGTGCAGCGGAATGTGCTTCACAGCCAAGGAATCGAGGAAACGGCGACCGATATGCTGCAACAGATGGCTGGCTTTCGGCACCAGATAGGGGATGCTGCGGTTCATGGATGAGTCCATCATATAATAAGGGTTCGCGCCCACGTACACGAGGTCTTTCTTGCGGTGCTCTGCATCAGCGCGATTAGCCACGGGAGGAACGCCCTGCGCCAAGGCGGCGGGATATTGAACATCCTGCACATCGGGGAAGCAGTGGGAGTAGGAGTGAACGCTGTAGATGTAATGGGGCTGCTTGAAATCCAACGCAGGTATGGGGTTCACCGCCAACAGGTCGATAGCTGAGGAGCCGATGACAGGCAGGGAATCGATTGAAGCAATCATGGATTGTTTATCGTTAGAATCCTTTATCTCAGCGATTTCTGTATCTATAGATAAAGTAGTACTCGAATCACTGACGGTGTTGGAATCCGTCTCGATGGTTTCTCGCTGACTACGAGGGACATTCACTGACGGCCAGATGAGACGCACAATGAAAAGCAGTGCCACGGCGGCACCGATCAACTTCAGGAAAAGTTCTTTCTTTAGCTTCTTCACAATGGTTTCTTTCGCTTTTCGGGGGCAAAGATACACAAAATAGATGAACTAAGCACAATTTTCTGGCTCTCTTTGCTACTTTGAGCGCGAAAATCGTTACCTTTGCAGCGCAAATCATCAAACATGACAGAAAAAAACTTCATCCTTGAGGAAGCTGACCCCATCATCTTCTATGGCGTGAACAACGCCAACATGCAAATGCTCAAGGCACTTTACCCCAAGATGCGCATCGTAGCCCGAGGCAATGTCATCAAGGCGATGGGCGACGAGGAAGAGTTGTGCGCGTTCGAAGAAAACCTCGAACGGCTCGAACGCCATTGCGTCAAGTACAACAGCATCAGCGAAGAGGACATCCTTCACATCATCAAAGGTGAGCGCACGAAGCGCGATGGTGTCAGCGGTGCCATCGTGTTCAGCGTCACCGGCAAGCCCATCACAGCGCGTAGCGAGAACCAGCAGCGTCTCGTCGATGCCTTCGAGAAGCATGACTTGGTATTTGCCATCGGGCCTGCGGGTTCGGGCAAGACCTACACGAGCATCGCCCTCGCCGTGCGCGCGATGAAGAATAAAGAGGTGCGTCGCATCATCCTCAGCCGTCCTGCCGTCGAGGCGGGCGAGAAACTGGGTTTCCTACCGGGCGATATGCGCGATAAGATCGACCCCTACCTTCAGCCGCTATACGATGCCCTCGAAGATATGATTCCGCGACAGAAACTCAACGAGATGATGGAGCAGAACATCATACAGATCGCACCGCTGGCTTTCATGCGTGGTCGCACGCTCAACGATGCTGTTGTCATCCTCGACGAAGCGCAGAACACGACGCCCGCGCAGATCAAGATGTTCCTCACTCGCATGGGTATGAACACGAAGATGATCGTCACGGGCGACATGACACAGATTGACTTGCCACGCCCGCAGAAGAGCGGACTCATCGAGGCGTTGAATATCCTCAAAGATGTGGAAGGCATCGCCGTGATCAAGCTCAACGAGAAAGACATCGTGCGCCACCGATTAGTGACGCGTATCGTGAATGCCTACGATAGATATGAGAAAGAAAACAAACTCACAGAAACAACAAATAACAATGAAAGCATTAACAAAGACTGATTTTCAGTTTCCCGGCCAACGCAGCGTGTATCATGGAAAGGTACGCGACGTGTATAACATCAACGACGACCTGATGGTGATGGTCGCCACCGACCGCATCTCGGCCTTCGATGTCGTACTGCCCAAGGGCATCCCCTTCAAGGGACAGGTCTTGAACCAGATTGCCGCCAGTTTCCTCGATGCCACCGCCGACATCGTGCCCAACTGGAAGCTCGCCACGCCCGACCCGATGGTCACCGTAGGTCTGAAGGCTGAGGGTTTCCGCGTGGAGATGATCATCCGTGGCTACCTCACCGGCTCAGCCTGGCGCGAGTACAAGAACGGTTGCCGTGAGCTCTGCGGTGTGAAGCTGCCCGACGGTATGCGCGAGAACGAGCGTTTCCCCGAGCCCATCATCACCCCAACGACGAAAGCCGACGAGGGTCACGACGAGAACATCTCCCGTGAGGAGATCATCGCACAGGGCATCGTCAGCGCAGAGGACTACGAGGTCATGGAGCGTTACACGCGCGCACTCTTCCAGCGCGGCACGGAGATTGCCGCCAAGAAGGGGCTCATCCTCGTCGATACGAAGTATGAGTTCGGCAAGCGCGATGGCAAAGTGATCCTCATCGACGAGATCCACACGCCCGACTCCAGCCGCTACTTCTATGCCGACGGCTACGAGGAGAAGTTCCAGAAGGGCGAGCCCCAGCGTCAGCTCTCCAAGGAATTCGTGCGCCAATGGCTCATCGACCACAACTTCATGAACCGCCCAGGCGACGTGATGCCTGAGCTCACCGACGCCTTCGTCGAGAGCATCAGCGACCGCTACATAGAGCTCTATGAGCACATCGTAGGCGAGAAGTTCGTGAAGGAGAAGAGCACAGAGGACATCGCTGCCCGCATCGAGAAGAACGTCAACGACTGGCTCAAGAAATAAAGTTCATACAGATGCCGAAAAACAAGCATGGTGCAAAGGGTTCTGCCCCCTCCCTCTTTGGAAGGGCAAGGGGAGAGTCCTCCTCACCCAAGCGCGAGATGGTGGAGGCAATGTTCAACAGCATCGCCCCGACCTATGACAGCCTCAACCACAAGCTCTCCCTCGGCATAGACCGCCGTTGGCGCCGTGAGGCTATCGATGCGCTCAAGCCCTTTGCACCGCGAACGATACTCGACGTCGCCACAGGTACGGGCGACTTTGCCATCCTGGCTGCCCAGCGTCTCGACCCTGACCGCATCATCGGCGTGGATATCAGCGAAGGCATGATGGCCGTGGGCGAGCAGAAAGTCAAGCAGGCGGGGCTTCACAACGTCATCTACTTCATGAAAGAGGACTGCACCGCCCTTTCCTTTGCGGACAAGACGTTTGATGCTGTCACCGTCGCCTACGGAGCGCGCAACTTCGAGAACCTCGAAGCAGGATTGCGCGAGATGTGCCGTGTGCTGGTGCCTGGGGGTCATCTCATGCTCGTGGAGCTGACCACGCCTCCCCGCTTCCCCATGAAGCAGCTCTTCAGCTTCTATGCCCATACGGTGATGCCTTTCCTCGGACGGCTCATCAGCCACGATGACAGTGCCTACACCTACCTCCCGCAGTCGATGGCCGCCTTCCCGCAGGCAGAGCGACTCAAGCCCCTGCTTCTCCACTGCGGCTTCCGCGACGTGCAGTTCAAGCGTTTCACCTTCGGTCTCAGCACGATGTATCTCGCTACAGCATGAAGACAGATAGCCATCCATCATCAAACATTAACCGCTCCGTCCCTGATAGGGAGGGCGGGGAGAGCGCCTCGCTCTTCGGCCTTCTGGGCTATCCCCTTGGGCACAGCTTCTCGCGTGCGTTCTTTAATGAGAAGTTCGCGCGGGAGGGCATCGATGCAGAATACGTGAACTTCGAGATGCAGGATGTCAGCACGCTGCCTGCACTCATCGAGGCGCATCCCAACTTGCGCGGACTCAATGTCACTTTGCCACACAAGCAGGCTGTCATCCCTTTCCTCGACGAACTCTCCGACGAGGCGCGTGCCATAGGAGCGGTCAATGTGATTCGCATCACCCGCACCACCTCACGCCCTCACCTCAAAGGCTTCAACTCCGATGTCATCGGATTTGTGGATAGCATCCGTCCGCTCTTGCAGCCCCACCATCAACGGGCCCTCGTTCTCGGCACGGGCGGAGCCTCCAAGGCCATCTGCCGCGGACTCGAGAAGCTCGGCATCGAATGGCGCTACGTCAGCCGCCGTCGCCAGCTCCCCTCCCTCGACCCTGCTCCTGCTCCCGAGGGTTCTCCCGAGGGCTCTTTCACCTACTCCGACATCACCCCCTCCGTCCTTGCCGACTACACCGTCATCGTCAACTGCACGCCGCTCGGCATGTACCCGCGCATGGACAGCTGTCCGGAGATCCCCTACGCCGCTCTCTCCTCCCAGCATCTCCTTTTCGACCTCGTCTATAATCCCGACATCACCCTCTTCATGCGGCAAGGTCGCCGCTTTGGTGCCACGGTCAAGAGCGGATTGGACATGCTGCATGGCCAGGCTGTTGCCGCTTGGGATTTTTGGAACAGCGAGGACTAATCATTGAACATAAACTCATGACTATGAATAACAACCGCTACATGCAGCGAGGCGTCTCTGCTGCCAAGGAGGACGTCCACGCCGCCATCAAGAACATCGACAAGGGCATCTTCCCGCAGGCTTTCTGCAAGATCATTCCCGACATCCTCGGCGGCGACCCCGAGTACTGCAACATCATGCACGCCGACGGAGCCGGCACCAAGAGCAGCCTCGCCTACGCCTACTGGCGCGAGACGGGTGACCTCAGCGTGTGGAAGGGCATTGCCCAGGATGCCCTGATCATGAACACCGACGACCTGCTCTGCGTGGGTGCTGTGGATAACATCCTCGTCAGCAGCACCATAGGTCGCAACAAGATGCTCATCCCGGGCGAAGTCATCTCCGCCATCATCAATGGCACCGACGAACTGCTCTCCGAGCTGCGCGCCATGGGCATTGGCATCTATGCCACAGGCGGCGAGACGGCTGACGTGGGCGACCTCGTGCGCACCATCATCGTTGATTCGACCGTCACCTGCCGTATGCGTCGCGCTGATGTCATCGACAACGCCAACATCCGTCCGGGTGATGTCATCGTGGGCTTAGCCTCTTACGGTCAGGCCACTTACGAGAAGGAGTACAATGGGGGTATGGGCAGCAACGGCCTCACCTCTGCCCGCCACGATGTGTTCAGCAAATACCTCGCTGAGAAATATCCTGAGACCTACGACCACGCCGTGCCTGAGGAGCTGGTGTATAGCGGTCAATACAGATTACAAGACCCTGTCGGAAAACTTGTCCTCTCCCCCACCCGCACCTACGCCCCTGTTGTCCGTCGCCTTCTCGACGAACTGCGACCGCACATTCATGGCATGGTGCATTGCACAGGCGGCGCACAGACGAAGGTGCTGCACTTCGTGGGCGACAACTGCCGTGTCATCAAGGACAATATGCTACCCGTGCCGCCCCTCTTCCGCATCATTGCAGAGGAGAGCGGTGCCGACTGGAGCGAGATGTACAAGGTGTTCAACTGCGGCCACCGCCTCGAAGTCTATGTCAGCCCCGAGGATGCCCAGGCTGTCATCGACATCTCCAAGAGCTTCAACATCGACGCACAGGTTGTCGGTCGCATTGAGGAAGGCCCGCGTTCGCTCACCATTCGCAGCGAGTTCGGCGAGTTCCACTATTGAACGATGCAAACACTTACGGGGCTGATCCTCATTGGCAGGAATCAGCCCCGTAATTGTTTGGTTTAATGCTTGTTATGCCCTATTCATCAGAGTTCTTTTTTACCTTCTCGATGAGCTTCACGAGTTCTGCGCGATAGCCGTGGGGGTCAAAGCCCAAGCTGTTGCTGACGAGCGACTTAGCCATCTTGAGTGTGGCATCTCCTGCGTGGGGCGACTCGCGCAGCACCATGCCGTAGGCAGCGACGCCCGCCGCAAAGCTCATGTTCTCTGAGAGCGGCAGGGGTTCGAGGTTGTTGGCGTACATCTCCTCGATGGCAACCTGCGTGCTCAGGGGGCGGCTGGCCGCGTCGAGCGAGGTCTTGTAGCGCACGTCGAAGGTGGCAAAGACATGGCGGTTGGTGCGGCTGTCAATCTTCCATTTATCGTCGGCGGGGACGATCTCGTAGAGAGCGGTGATGGTCTGTCCGGCACCAATCTCGCCTGCATCCTTGGCATCGTCCTCGAAATCCTCGTTGTTCATGACGCGGTTCTCGTAGCCGATGAGGCGGTACTGGCTCACGAACTTGGGATCGAAGGTCACCTGGCACTTGGTGTCGTTGGCGACGCTGACGAAACGCTCGCGCTCATGCACGAACACCTTCATCATCTCGTCCTCGCAGTCGATGTAGTTGTAAGTGCCGTTGCCGGCATTGCTGACCTTCTCCATCATGGCATCGTTGAGGTTGCCCGTGCCGAAGCCTAAGCAGGTCATATAGATGCCTTTGCGCGCATAGCTCTCCACCATCTCCACGAGGGCTTCGGTCGAGGTGACACCTACGTTGAAGTCGCCGTCAGTGCCCATGATGATGCGGTTGTTCTTCTCAGGGCTGTAGTTGGTGAGTGCCTCCTGATAGGCCATCTTCATTGCCGTACCGCCGTTGGTGGAGCCCTCGGCGTGCAGCTTCTTGATGGCTTTCTTGATCTTGTCGGCATCGCGCACAGGGGTCGATTCCAGCAGTTTCTCCACTTCGCCGGAGTAGGTGATGATGGAGATGCGGTCTTCGGGGTTGAGCTGATCCACGAGCTCTATGAGCCCCGACTTCAGAAGCTCAATCTTGTCTTGGCTGTCCATGGAGCCGGATACGTCGATGAGGAAGACGAAGTTGGCCTGCGGCATCTCGTTGGCTGCCAGCGGCTTGCCCTTGATGCCTAAGCGCAGCAGGCGGTGCTCGGCGTTCCACGGGCAGGTGGAGACCTCCGCGTTGATGGCGATGTTCTCGCCGTCGGTGGGGGCTGCGTAGTTGAAGGTGAAGTAGTTGAGGAACTCCTCAATGCGCACGCTGGAGGGGCTCACGTTGTACCCCTTGCTGACATAGCGTCGCATGATGCCGTAGGAAGCACCGTCGGCATCGACGGAGAAGGTGGAGGTGGGCTGCTGGGCGGCATCGACGAAGGGATTGTCCTCAAAGTCCTCGAACTGGTCGCCGCCTTTATCGTCGGGCACCATGTCATCGATAGCTCCGTAGGCTTCGTTGTTGGGGAGCACGCCTTTCTCGTAACTGCTGTCAAAATGTCCGCAGCCAATGGTGGCGAGGCAGAGCGCGGCAGTAAGGGTGGTAAGCAGAATCTTTTTCATCGTTTCAGAATATGGATGAGGGGTTAAGGAAATGTTTGCTGATCGTGCACAAAAGTAGCTATTCCACGTCGCGCGGACAAATTTGTTGAACTTTTTTAGCGAAAAAGCAGGATTTGTAATAAAATTTTGTATCTTTGCCCGCGCAAAAACCTTAGAAAGCAAGAAAAAGAGGCTTTCCACCGCACATAATCAAACCAGATATGGCTACAGAGAACAACCAATTGTTAGACAAACTCGAAGGGCTCGTCAGCCGCTACGAGGAGGTGGGTACGCTCATCACTGACCCCGCCGTCATCGCCGACCAGAAGCGCTACGTCAAGCTCACCAAGGAATACAAGGACTTGGGCGCCATCGTCAAGAAACGAGCGGAATACATCCAGACACTCACGACCATCGACGAGGCTAAGGAGATGCTCTCCAGCGAGGATGACCCCGAGATGCGCGAGATGGCACGCGAGGAGCTCAACGCCGCACAGGAGCGCATACCGCAGCTCGAGGAGGACATCAAGCTGCTGCTCGTGCCTGCCGACCCCGAGGACGACAAGAACGTCATCATGGAGATCCGTGGCGGCACGGGCGGCGACGAGGCGGCGCTCTTCGCTGGCGACCTCTTCCGTATGTACTCCAAGTACTGCGAGACGAAGGGCTGGCGCGTGGCCGTCAGCAGCTTCACCGAGGGTGCCGCCGGAGGCTACAAGGAGATCATCTTCAGCGTCACGGGCGAGAAGGTCTATGGCACCATGAAATACGAGAGCGGCGTGCATCGCGTGCAGCGTGTGCCCGTCACCGAGACGCAGGGACGCGTACACACCTCTGCCGCCACCGTCGCCGTGCTGCCCGAGGCCGAGGAGTTCGACGTGGAGATCAACGAGGGGGCCATCAAATGGGACACCTTCCGCAGCCAGGGTGCTGGCGGGCAGAACGTGAACAAGGTGGAATCGGGTGTGCGAGCCCGCTACATGTGGACGAACCCGAACACGGGCGAGACAGAGGAAATCCTCATCGAGTGTACCGAGACGCGCGACCAGCCGAAGAACAAGGAACGTGCACTCGCGCGCCTGCGTACATTTATCTATGACAAGGAGCACCAGAAATACATCGATGACATCGCAGCACGACGCAAGACGATGGTCAGCACCGGCGACCGATCGGCCAAGATACGCACCTACAACTATCCCCAAGGCCGCATCACCGACCACCGCATCGGCTACACCATCTACAACCTCGCTGCCTTCATGGACGGCGACATTCAGGAATGTATCGACCGCCTCACCGTGGCCGAGAATGCAGAACGATTAAAAGAGAGTACATTATGACCCGCGAACAACTTTTTGAGAACATACAGCGCAAGGAGAGTTTCCTGTGCGTGGGATTGGACACCGACCTGAAGAAGGTGCCGCAGTGCCTGGTGGAACGGGCTAAACAGGAAGAGGGCTTCGACCCCATCTTCGAATTCAACAAGGCCATCATCGACGCCACAGCACCCTACTGCATCGCCTACAAGCCCAACCTGGCCTTCTACGAGGCCCACGGCGTGAAGGGCTGGATAGCGTTCGAGAAGACCGTGAAGTACTTGAACGACAACTACCCCGACCAGTTCATCATCGCCGACGCCAAGCGCGGAGACATCGGCAACACATCGAAGCTCTACGCCCGCACCTTCTTCGAGGAGATGAACGTCGATGCCGTCACCGTGGCCCCCTACATGGGCGAGGACAGCGTCACACCCTTCCTCGGCTACCCGGGCAAGTGGGTGATTCTGTTGGCATTGACGAGCAACAAGGGAAGCGCGGACTTCCAGACCCACCTCCTCACCCCTCCCGCCAACGAGGGGAGCGAACCGCGAGAAGAAAAGTCCCTGCGTCTCTTCGAACACGTCATCCGTCGTGGTCAGGAATGGGAAAAAGAAGCCTCCCCTGACGGCAAGGTTGGAAGCGGCTTGATGTACGTCGTCGGTGCAACACAAGGCAGTGCCTTTGCCGACATCCGCCGCCTCGCCCCCCACCACTTCCTCCTCGTGCCTGGCATCGGTGCCCAAGGCGGCTCGCTCGAAGAGGTGTGCAAGTACGGCTGGAACGACCACTGCGGGCTCATCGTCAACTCCTCGCGTGCCATCATCTACGCCGACGCCACGGAGCACTTCGCCGAGGTGGCTGCCGAGAAAGCACGCGAAGTGCAGCAGCAGATGGCCGCCATCCTGAGAAGTAAAACGCACTAAGAAAAGCCTCCCTCCGCAGGCAAGGATGCGGAGGGAAGCCGTCAGGGAGTGTGGCGCGAGGCCAGTGGTTCAGTTCATGGTAGCGGTGATGGTCAGCATACAGCAGCGTGCGTACTCAGCGTGGTGACCAGCGCGGTGAGGATCGTGATGACAATCTCCATCACGCGCTTCAGTGTCTTCTTCGTTGTTTCTTTCATTGATTTTTTAGTTGACGAGTTGACAAGTTGACGAGTTGACGAGTTGACGAGTTGAATGTTGAAAAGCACGGCCTGCGGCCGTAGTTGAAGGTTGAAGGTTGAATGTTGAAGGAGGGCTGCGCGCGAGTAGTTCAAGTTCTCGTTTCGATCCGGAGGGTCTTTAAACTTTAAACCTTAAACTATAAACTTCGCGCGCAGCGCGAGCCTTAAGGCTCCTCATCCTCGCTCTCCTCGGTCCAGTCGGCAGAGGTCTCGCCCGCCTTGGCAGCCTTCTTGGCAGCAGCCTGCGCACGACGTGAGATGGTGAACTCGAAATCCACATCCTTCGTGATGTCCCACTGCAGCCCCTTGCCGAGTTCGAAGTTGACGTTCAGGCTCTTGATGTTCGCCTCCGTGAACTCCTCGAGGCTCTTCGCACCGTCGCTGGCCAGCGTCACCTTGAGCTTACCCAGCGAGCCGAGTTCCACGTAGTTGCCTTCGAGCAGTGCCTCGCGGGCGCACACCACCATGTCCTTCAGCACACCCAGAATGGTGCCTTCGGAATACACGCTGCCGTGCTTGCGGATGTGCTCGCTGAGCAGGTCGAGGTTCACGGTGCCGTTCGACTGCAGCGTAGCGTAAGCCTTCTTGGCCTCACCGGGCTTCATGGGATTGGATCGCATACAAGTGGAATACTTAATCGTTTCTTTCATAGTAAGTTGAAGACCCACCCCCGACCATCCCCGTCCTCCGCAGAAGAGGTCTGCTTTGGTCGCTCAGGACGGTTTGACATTTAGTCAACCCGTTAATTCCTTCGCTATCCGTAGGAGAGGCTGCGCGTAGTGCGCGCTTCATGGGGGCTAATAGGGTCATTTTTTTAATAGTTAAACTTTTGATTTGTTGATTGATTTGTAGGCTTTTTCAAGCGAGCTGTCACATTGCGCACTGCAACCGTTCGCAGGGGCTTAAGCATCTATTCGTGTGGCCACTTACGACTATTCGCTGTCAGCCTTGCCTTTCGACCGTCCCCGCTCTCCGGAGGTCTCCCCTCCCTTACGGAGGGGTCGGGGTGGGTCTTTTCCTTTGACGTTGCAAAGGTACTGCTTTTTTCGCCTACCACCAAATATCACCCTTCCAATTGGAGCCATTTTCAGCACCAATTCAAGCGATTTTCAACAAGGCGTGAAAACGGGTGGCGCGGTCATTTTGGTCATGGTCATTTTGGTCAAAATCGTTTTTCACTTGTCAAAAAACACCACTATATAA
>CAJORF010000049.1 GCA_905236985.1 uncultured Bacteroidaceae bacterium
AAAAACAATAGAAGATTGAAAAAAGGGAGAATAAGATTTGGAAGCAGACGCTTTTGTGCGTAACTTTGTGCCGAAATCATAACAAAAACATACAACTATGACAGATATGATCATCATTGGCGCAGGCCCTGGCGGCTACAAGGCTGCCATCCATGCCGCACAGAACGGATTGAAAGTCAATATTTTCGAGGAAGGTTATGTGGGTGGTACATGCCTCAACGTTGGCTGCATCCCAACAAAGACTTATGTTCACAGCGCTACCTTTGCTGAAGCTATCGAGCGTCAGCAACAGGTTGTGGAGCAGCTGCGTAGTGGCGTGGAGACCTTGCTCTCGCATCCCAACATCACCCTCGTTTGTGAGCGTGCCTCCTTCGTTGATGCCCACACCGTTGAGACACCGAGTGGGCAACGCTTCACGGCGCAGAACATCATCATCGCCACAGGTAGTAGTGCCAAGCTACTCCCCATTCCAGGCATCGATGATCCCCGTGTTCTGACCTCCACCGAACTGCTGCAACTCAAGGAACTGCCCCGCCGCCTGTGCATCGTCGGAGCCGGTGTTATCGGCATGGAGTTTGCCAGTGTCTTCAACCGTTTCGGTTCAGAGGTCACCGTCATCGAGTTCTTGAAAGAGTGTCTGCCGATGCTCGACAGCGACATCGCCAAGCGCTTGCGTAAGCTGATGGAGAAGCGCGGTGTGAAGTTCTATATGGGAGCGGGAGTCAAGGGCCTCACCCCTAACCCCTCTCCCGTGGGCGAGGGGAATTGTAACGGCGAGGGGTGTACAGTCCATTTCGAGCAGAAGGGCAAGGAGCTTGCCGTAGAAGCTGATGTCATTCTCATCGCTACAGGCCGCAAGGCAAACACCGAGGGTCTGAACCTCGAAGCAGCTGGCATCACCCTTGCCCCCAACGGCACCATTCCTGTCGATGACCATTTTGAAGTTACCCCCTCCAACCTCCCCGAGGGGAGGCTTACTGAGAGAACAGTGTCCCCCTCGGGGGACGATAGGGGGACTCTCTATGCCATCGGTGATGTCAATGGCCGTCAGATGCTTGCACATGCCGCTGAGTACCAAGGCCATCACGTCATCAACCGCATCCTCGGCATCGAAGACCACATCCGCTTTGACATCATGCCCGGTGCCATCTTCACCGAACCCGAAGCCGCTAATGTAGGTCCCTCTGAGGATCAGCTCAAGGAAGCGGGCGTCGCTTTTGAATGTCACAAAGCCTTCTACCGCGCCAACGGCAAGGCTCTGGCCATGAACGAGACAGAAGGGATGCTGAAGCTCTGCTGCGAACCCGAGGAGGGGCGCATCCTCAGCTGCCACGCCTTCGGTCCTCATGCTGCCGACCTCGTGCAGGAAGTGACCACGGCGATGAATCTCGGTGCCACGCTCCGGCAGCTGCGCGACACCGTTCACATCCATCCCACGCTTTCTGAGGTGCTCATTGAGGTGAACTAAGTTCGAGACATCTGCCACGATGAGAGTCTTTCACATCTACTGGCTTCTGCTATTCTTCATCCTTCCCACTCTCGCGAACGCCCAGCAGGACGTCGGGGAGTGGGAAGAGGTTATGCAGCAGATGGCAGAGGAGATGGGAGGCGATGCCGACTCGCAGACGTGGGAGGCGCAACAGGAGATTCTCCACGAGCTGCATGAGAACCCCATCGACCTCAACCGTGCCACACGTGAGCAGCTGCTCGTCCTGCCTTTCCTTTCGGAGAACGCTGTGGATGCCCTGCTCGCCTACAGGACCTCACACCACGCTTTCAACTCCTTGGGCGAGTTGATGCTCATTCCCGCTCTCCGTAGCGACGTTTGCAGATGGCTACGCTTCTTTGTCACCGCCGAGCCAGTGGCACCCGCGTCCGCTTCGTCACATCCTGAGCGTTGGTGGGGTAGGGATTCCCACGAGTTCAGTATGCGCACGGATATCCCCCTCTACAAGCGTGACGGCTGGTCTTGGCAGCACGGTATCGCCAATCGGATGCGCTACACATGGCAGCAGGGACGCCATCTGGACGTGGGACTCAGGGTAGAGAAGGATGCGGGCGAGACACTCTTCACGCGAGATAACCCCTTCTGGGACAGTTACGGAGGACACATCATGCTCAGCGATGTCGGCGTGCTGCGCCGTCTCATCGTCGGTGATTTCAAGGCGGGCTTTGGCGAGGGTCTGGTGCTCAACAACGGACTGCTCTTCAACAAGACGACGACCTCTCTTTGGCACACGCAGAACGGAGTGCGACCGCACCGCTCGTCCGACGAGGTCAATTACCTGCGCGGCGTAGCAGCCACCGCCGCTTTCGGACAGCACTGGAGCGTCACAGCCCTCTATTCCTACCGCCGCCTGGATGCTGCTGTGGACGCTGACAACACCGTGGCCACCATCTCCTCCACCGGCTTGCATCGCACGGCTGGCGAGCTCTCCCGAAAAGGCATGCTCGGCAGTCACACCTCAGCCATTCATGCCGGATGGAAGCACAAGGCGTGGCACGCTGGTGCTACGGCGCTCTATCAGTACTACGACCATCAGTTCCGTCGCGGCAGCAGTCCCTACCAGCAGATACGTCCAGAGGGCTATCAGTTTGGTGCCGTCAGCCTCGACTATGGTTTCCATTCCGCGTATGTCACTCTTGGGGGCGAGACGGCGCGCAGCTTCGACCTCCACGGTGGCGGTTGGGCTACGCTGAACAAAGCCACTTGGAGCATCTCGTCGGATTTGTCCGTGACAGCCATCCAGCGTTTCTATTCCAAGGACTACTACGCGCCGCACGCCGCAGCCTTTGCTGAGAACTCAGGGGTGCAGAACGAGAGCGGGCTGGCACTCCTCGTCGATGCCGATCACCTCGGTCCCTTCGCCGTCCGTGCCTTCTTCGACCTCTTCCATTCGCCTTGGCCTCGCTTCACGATGACGCGTGCCTCTACTGGTTGGGAGGCTTCCGTGCAAACCACGATGCGCCTGCGCCGCAAGAGCAGTCTGGTGCTCCTCTATCGTGTCAAGAGCAAGGAGAGCAGCGACCGCCGCCACTACAGCCATCGTCTGCGCACGACATATGTCCACGGGTTCAATGCGCGCTGGAGTGCTCAGGCTTCACTCCTTCTGCACCGCTATCATGAACCACCCACGCCCGCTGCAGCCTCGTCGTCGAGTACGGGCTTCGCCTTTGCCCCGCGCCTCGACTACACTTCGCGTTCCAGCCTTCTCCGTCTCTCTGTCGCAGCAGTCCTCTTCCGCACCGACGATTTCTCCAGCCGCCTCTTTCTCTATGAGCCATCGCTGCTCAACAGTTTCGGACTACAGCAGCTCTACGGACGCGGACAGCGTCTTGCCGCCACCCTCCGTCTGCGTACAGCCAACAAACGCTGGACGCTCCAAGCCAAGGTGGGCGTCACCCACTACAGCGACCGCGACGCCATCTCCTCGGGTTTCCTCCGCATCCCGTCGTCCTGGAAACCCGACCTCCAACTCCTGCTCCGCTTCTGCCTGAGGTGAGCCGTATGCCCCCTTGCGGCAAACAGAAAACCCGCCCATGTGAATCAACTATGTTCACATAGGCGAGTTGGTGTTTTCCCGTGTGGCGGGCGATGTCTGCGTCCTTATTCAGCTCGGAAATTGTCGAGCATCTCAGGATTGAAGAGCTTGATGTAAGATGCCTTTCCGGCGATATCTTCCACAGCCATAGCCACATACACGACGGCACTCTTCTGGAAGAGTTCGGGAGCCTTGGCTGCATCACGGATGATGAGCAGCGACATCACGAGCTCGCAGGTCATGTCGTATAGGCGGCGCGAGAGGAAGTCGATAGCGTCCTGATTCTCAAGTGCCTTGACGATGGAGATGGCCTCCTCATAGACGGACAGCAGGGCTTCGATGCGGGCCAGCAGCTTTGACAACTCTTCGTTCTTTGCGGCTTCAGGCTTCACTTCCTCCACCATCTCCTTGATGTTCTGCAGCATGGTGCCGTTGATGATGTAGCGGATGGCGGCAACGACCTGTAGCTGCGTCGTTCCTTCGTAGATGGAGAAGATGCGGGCATCGCGGTAGAGACGCTGGCACTTGTACTCCATGATGAAGCCCGAACCGCCGTGGATGCTGATGGCGTCGTAGGCGTTCTGGTTGGCGTACTCGGAGTTCATGCCCTTGGCCAGCGGCGTGAAGGCATCGGCCAGACGCTGGAACTTCTTCAGCTCGGCGCGCTCCTCGGGCGTGAGGGTGCGGTCGCGTGCGATGTCTTCGAGCGCCTTGTAGATATCGACGTAAGCGGCTGTCTGATAGAGCAGTGAACGGCCTGCATCGAGCTTGGCCTTCATGCGGCTGAGCATATCGAAGACGGCGGGGAACTCAATGATCTTCTGTCCGAACTGGGCGCGCTCCTTGGCGTAGGCCAAAGCCTCATTGTAAGCCTCCTGGGAGAGACCGACGCTCTGTGCGGCGATACCCAAGCGGGCTCCGTTCATGAGGGACATCACGTACTTGATGAGACCCAGGCGTGTGGAGCCGCAGAGTTCTGCGCGTGCGTTCTTATAGGTAAGCTCGCATGTGGGTGAGCCGTGAATGCCCAGCTTGTGCTCGATGTGACGCACGTTGACGCCGCCGTCGCGCTTGTCGTAGATGAACATCGACAGGCCGCGACCGTCCTTTGTGCCTTCCTCCGAGCGAGC
>CAJORF010000050.1 GCA_905236985.1 uncultured Bacteroidaceae bacterium
ATCTTGCGCCTAAATATTCTTTCTGCCATCGTTTTTTATTTTATTCGGTGCAAAGATAGCTATAAAATTCCAAATTCCAAAGGAAAACAATAAAAAATGCCGAAATCCTCAAAGGTTTTTCATGAAAAAACGCCAAGATTCTCAAAGGAACACGTCTTATATATGCCGAAAATCTCAATATGCAACAATCAAATTCGCCAGATTAACGGAATATGCTTTTCCTCCATCAATGTGTGATTCCTTTTTTTACTGCAAAATACTGCCTTTTGGTCCCTCCATCGATATGCAAAATGTAGCAGTTTGCGGAATAAGGAACGGGCGGTGAAAGGTGTTCGTTCTTCCCCGTTTTGCCTTTATTTTAGGCCGATTTGCGTTAATTCTCCAAAATCGCTTCGCTTTTACAAGCTTTTTCCCTAACTTTGTGCCGCAAAACCTAAGAAAAACAGCCATTATGAAAGCTTTTATGGACGAGAATTTCCTGCTGGAGACCACCACGGCGCAGGAACTCTACCACCATCATGCGGCTCTGCTGCCCATCATCGACTACCATTGCCACCTCGATCCCGCACAGGTGGCTGAGAACCATCGCTTCCGCTCAATCACAGAGTTGTGGTTGGGTGGCGACCATTATAAATGGCGTGCCATGCGCACGAATGGTATTCCCGAACGCGTGATCACGGGCGACGGCTCCGACTGGGAGAAGTTCGAGGCGTGGGCGGCTACCGTACCCTACTGTTTCCGCAATCCCCTTTACCACTGGACGCACTTGGAGCTGAAGACTGCCTTCGGCATCAACAAGCGGCTGAATCCCGAGACGGCGCGGGAGATCTTCGATGCCTGCAACGACCGCCTGCAAAATGACCCCGAGTTCACTGCACAAGGTTTGATGCGGCATTATAACGTGGAGATGGTCTGTACGACCGATGATCCTGTGGATGACTTGCACCACCATCGTGCTTATGCTGAAGAAATCGCACAGCGTACATCGTCCAATCGTACATCAACAATGATGAAGCCTGCCTGGCGCCCTGACAAGGCGATGGCGGTAGATAACCCCGTGGCTTTCTGCGCTTACGTCAAACGCTTGGGTGAGGCAGCAGATGTGGATATTCGCACTTTTGCGGATTTCCTGGATGCGCTGCAGCGTCGCCATGATTTCTTCCATGCCAACGGCTGCCGTCTCAGCGACCACGGTTTGGAGGAGTTCTATGCAGAGCCATACACCGACACAGAGATCACCGTTATATTTAAAAAGGTGTATGACGGCGGTGAACTCACCGATGAGGAGGTTCGTAAGTTCAAGAGTGCGATGCTCTATCTGTTTGCCGTGCAGGACTACGAGTCGGGTTGGGTGCAGCAGTACCACTACGGTGCGTTGCGCAACAACAACAGTCGCATGATGAACTTCATCGGTCCTGACACGGGCTATGATAGTATAGGCGACTGGCGCACGGCCCGTTCTATGTCGCATTTCCTCGACCAGCTCGACTATGAGGATCATCTCACGAAGACCATCATCTATAACCTCAATCCCGCTGATAATGAGATGGTAGCAACGATGATTGGTAATTTCCAGGACGGCAGTGTAGCGGGTAAGATACAATGGGGTTCGGGTTGGTGGTTCCTTGACCAGAAGGATGGTATGGAACGCCAGATGAACACCCTCTCGTTGCTGGGGCTGCTCTCCCGTTTTGTGGGAATGCTCACCGACTCGCGCTCCTTCCTCAGCTATCCTCGCCACGAGTATTTCCGTCGTACCCTCTGCAACCTCCTCGGCAATGACATCGAGCGCGGCCTCATCCCCTTCACGGGTTACGAAGAGTGTCGGGTGCGTCAGATGGTAGAGGATATTTGCTATAGGAATGCAAAGGAATTCTTTTAGACTCATAAAATGAAGACTTCAATCAAATAAAAAGAAATTTGTAATGTATTCGAAATCCCAATCTACGCGCCAACCTCTTTCCTCCCTTATGGGAGGGGCTGGGGGTGGGTCTTCCCATTGGCGTTGGTGGCTTTGCGGCCTCCTTTTCGTTGCCACTACAGTGAACTACATGGACCGTCAGGTGTTGTCGCTGACGTGGAAAGACTTTATTGCGCCGGAGTTTCATTGGACGGACAACGACTACGGCACCATCACCGCCTACTTCTCCATTTTCTACGCTTTTTTCAGTCTCATCTCCGGCAAGTTTATCGACTGGGTCGGGACGAAGAAAGGCTATCTTATTGCCATCTTCGTGTGGAGCCTTGGTGCCTGTATCCATGCTGGTTGTGGCTGGCTGACGATGCACATCCACGGTCTCGAGAGCGTCGAGGCACTGCGCTTAGTCGAGGCTGGCAGTACCCTGGCACTTGCCATCTCCACTACCAGCGTATGGCTGTTTGTAGCCTGCCGCATGGTGTTGGCTTTGGGCGAGAGCGGTAACTTCCCCGCTGCCATCAAGGTCACCGCCGAGTATTTCCCCAAGAAAGACCGTGCGCTGGCTACGAGCATCTTCAACTCCGGAGCTTCTGTAGGTGCCCTCGTGGCTCCTGTCAGCATTCCTTTCCTCGCCAGTGCCTACGGTTGGGAATGGGCGTTCATCATCATTGGTGGTCTGGGCTTCCTTTGGATGGGTTTCTGGTACTTCATGTATGATAAACCGGAGAAGAGCAAGCATGTGAATGAAGGAGAGTTGGCGTATATCAATCAGGATGATGACCCCTCTAAATCTGCCTCTGAGGAGAGACTTTCAGATCCTCTTGATGACAATGCGCAGGTTGCTCCCCTCCCTACACAGGAAGGGGCGGCGGAAGGGTCTTCTGGCATCCCCATTTGGCGCTGCTTCACCATCCGTCATACTTGGGCCTACATCTGTGGCAAGTTTTTCACCGACGGTGTGTGGTGGTTCCTGTTGTTCTGGGCTCCTGCTTACTTCAGTGACCAGTACGGCTATCGTAGCGACTCGGCGATGGGTGCAACACTCATTTTTGTCGTCTATCTCATCGTCACCCTCGTGAGCATCGCCGCTGGTGGCTACCTGCCCAAGTTCTTCATAGAGCGTCAGGGCATGGAAGCCTATTCGGGACGTCTGCTTGCCATGTTGATGTTCGCTTTTCTGCCTATTTTCGCCCTCTTCGCACAGCCGCTTGGACAGTACAGCGCGTGGTGGCCGGCCATCATCATTGGTCTGGCTGGAGCCGGACACCAGTCATGGTCGGCCAATCTCTACTCCACCGTGGGTGATATGTTCCCCAAGAGTGCCATCGCCACCATCACCGGTATCGGTACGATGACGGGCGGTATTGCCTCTTTCGCCATCAATAAGGGGGCGGGCGAGCTCTTCGACTACACCGAGGCGCAAGGTGCTGCCTTCCAATTTCTTGGCTTCGAAGGTAAGGGAGCCGGCTACATGATGATCTTCTGCTACTGTGCCGTCGCCTATCTCATCGCGTGGGCTTGCATGAAATCGCTTGTACCACGTTACAAGAAAGTGGAGCTTTGAAATGGGGGCATGTTTTCTAACGAGAAGTAGTTTATAAAAGGATTGGATATGAAGAGATTAGTAGGACTGATAGTGGCTTTCGCCTGTGTGTTGACATCGATGGCCGAGGATGGTAGTCGTCTGTGGCTGAGGTACGAACGTGTAAACAAGGCTGTAGTGACCGGACCAGACTGTATCGCAGCAGATGAATTGCGCAATTACTATCGTGGCGAACAGGTGAGCTTGGTGATTGATCAGACGATGCCAGAGGATGCCTATCGCATCGAGAACCAAACAATTTGCGCTAAGGATGAGCGTGGACTGATGTACGGAGCCTATGCCTTGCTACGTGGTGAGACCGGTTATTCGGCCCCACAGTGGAAGCTGCGTATCTTGAATCACTGGGACAACCTTGATGGTAGTATCGAACGCGGCTACGCAGGAGAGAGCATATTCTGGAATACACCATCCACTATTTCAAGATCCCAGCTCATCAAGGAGTATGCGCGCGCAAATGCCAGCATAGGTATCAACGGCACGGTGCTGAACAATGTAAATGCTTCACCTAAGATGCTATCAGCGTCCTACATCCAGCAAGTCAAGGAGATTGCAGACATCCTCAGACCCTATGGCATACGCGTCTATCTGTCTGTGAACTTTGCTTCGCCGATGGCTTTGGGAGGCCTCAAGACCGCCGACCCGTTGGATGCAAAGGTCACGGCTTGGTGGCGTGCGAAAGCCAAGGAGATTTACAAACAGATTCCCGACTTCGGCGGTTTCCTGGTGAAGGCCAACTCCGAGGGACAACCCGGCCCCGGCGACTACCATCGGACACACGCTGAGGGTGCCAATATGCTGGCTGATGCGGTGAAACCTTATGGTGGCATCATCATGTGGCGCAGCTTCGTCTATGGCGCTAATCACAAGGGAGAGGACCGCGTGAAGCAGGCCGTATCAGAGTTTGTGAACGATGATGGGAAGTTCCGCGACAACGTCATCCTACAGTCCAAGAACGGACCTTTGGATTTCCAACCCCGCGAACCTTACGCGCCGATCTTCGACAACATGAAGCGTACGCCGCAGATGGCTGAGCTACAGATCACACAGGAATACCTTGGGCAGTCGCGCCACCTGGTCTATCTCGCGCCGATATGGCAGGAGTTCTTCGGCTATGTCAAACCCGACCGTCTCGTGGGTATCGCTGGCGTGGCGAACATTGGTCTCGACAAGAACTGGTGTGGTCATCACTTCTCTCAGGCCAACTGGTATGCCTTTGGACGTCTTGCATGGAATCCGCATCTGACCAGTGAGGAGATTGCAGAGGAATGGCTCCGGGTCACTTTCGGGAGAATGGAGAATGGAAAATGGAACATGGAAAATGGAGAGTTGTTGTCCTTGATGATGCGTAGCCGCGAGGCTTGTGTGGATTATATGATGCCACTCGGCCTGCATCATATCTTCAAATTTGATCATCACTATGGTCCAGAACCCGATGGTTTCAAAGCCGAATATCCGCTCGAATGGTGTCCTGTCTATTATCATCAAGCCGACAGCCTGGGGATTGGTTTCGACCGTAGCCACACCGGCACGAACGCTACGGCGCAGTATGCGGAGCCTTACCGCTCGCTGTACGATGATATCAAGACCTGCCCGGAGCACTATCTGCTATGGTTTCACCATGTACCTTGGACTTATCGCATGAGGGATGGACGTACGCTCTGGGAGAATATCCAGTCGCACTACGACCAAGGTGTCACCGAAGTAGAGGATTTCCTTCGCATCTGGCAGGAGGCGAGACCTTACATCGACGAGCAACGCTGGAAGCATACCGACGAGCGTCTCCACCATCAGTTGGAGAATGCTCGTGAGTGGCGACAGGTTTGCCTGGATTACTTCCGCTCCTTTGCCGAAGGTGGCCTGAAATGATGGGCAATGACGGCTCACGTTCATGGATTAAATTTTTGTGTGCAAACTAATTCATAAAGCCTTATGAACACGAAAAGAAGTTTTGGCATCCTTGCCATGTTACTTGCAGGACTCTTCTGCGCCCTGCCCACACAAGCCGCTGTGCTACGCGACTCGCTGCATAGCGACATCCTTGGTGTCAACAAGTATTACTCGGTCTATCTTCCGCCGTCATTCAAACAAGACGCGCAGGCTCATTTCCCCATACTCTACCTCCTGCACGGCCTCACCGACAACGACCGTGCCTGGACAGAAAAAGGACAGATGGAGCGCGTCCTGGACGAGCTGATCGGCTGCGGTGAGATACCCCCCATGGTCGTCATTATGCCCAATGCCGGCGAAAGAGACACGCGCAACATCCAAAGCGGTTATTTCAACATGCCCGGTTGGCGCTACGAGGACTTCTTCTTTACGGAACTGCTGCCTGCGGTGGAAGCCAAATACCGCGCCGGCGGGAGCAAAGAACAGCGTGCCGTGGCTGGTCTGTCGATGGGCGGCGGTGGTAGCGTGGGTTACGCAATGGCTCATCCAGACCTCTTTGCCGCCTGCTATGCCATGAGTGCATGGCTCGATTCCGAGAGACACGATAACGCTGAACCCACCGACAAGATGGCCTTGCTCATGAACGCCGTCAACGACCACAACCCTATGAAGCTGTTGGAGAAGGCCGATGACAGACAGCTCACCGCCATTCGTTCCGTGCGTTGGTACATCGACTGCGGCGACGACGATTTCCTTCTCGAGCAAAACGTACAGCTCATGTTACAGATGCGCAAGAGCAAGGTGGCTCATCAGCTACGTGTGCGCGATGGTAGTCACAACTGGGAATATTGGCACAACGCGCTCCGTCTCTGCCTCCCCTTTGTGTCTCGTGCCATGGGAAGATGAAGCGTGCATTCACGTTCCTGTTGCTCTCTAAAGCTAAGATAATGAATCACCTGATCTGAAGGATAATGAAGAAAACAGCTCTTGTCATACTGGCTATTGTCCTTGCGCTGCAGACGTATGGACAGGCCGTCATCTTCCCGCAGGAACAACAGGCGGGCACCGCGCAGGTCAGCGGCGCTGACAATGTTTATATGCTGTCCAACGACCTCCTTTCGGCCAGCTTCCGTGTCGCCGATGGCACTCTTGTCTTCGACGGCTGCGAGGCGATGGGGCTCAAAGCGGGCACGGAGCTGTTCAGACTCATGCTGGGCAATGGCACGGAGGTGAGCGCATCGCAGATGACGATGGGCGATGTGCGGACAGTCGATCTGCCAGCCGACCCGGATGCCGCCCGCGGAGCCATGCACTTTGCCGGCAAGGCGTTGGAAGCCGATTTCACCTACGGCAACCTGTCGATGACGTGGCGTGCTGTGCTGCGCGACGGTTCTCACTATCTCCGCACGGAACTCTCGCTGACGGCTGCTGCCAATGTGGCCTTCCAGTCCATCGTCCCCATGATTTATGCCGTGGACAACGGTAGCAGCGAACAGGTGCCCGCAGTGGTCGGCAACACGCGTGGTGCCGTTCTCGCCAGCGACAAGATATTTGCAGGCTTGGAGACACCGATGGGCAAGAATAGCATCGTGGGTGCCACGACACTTGGCACCTTCGCCTACGATGCTTGGACAGGAACGACCTTCTCATGGATTCCTGGTTCAGCAACGCCGCAGGGCATCCTCAACCTCGGGCTCGCCGCCAATTACATCAGCGGCATTCAGGGCTATCTCGCCATCAAGGAGAGCGGTTCGCACAAGGTGACGTTTCAGTACACCAGCGGTCAGCACCGCCTCGACATCGCCGGCGTGGATGTCATTGACCTGCAGGGGAATGTCGTGGCGCACGACTACCACAAAGGCTACACGGGCGGCTCCAAATCCCGAAATGTCTATACGCTCAACATCCCCGCGCCCGGCTACTACCTCGTCCGCTACTTCCGTGATATGACCGAGGAACTGACAGGTGTCATCAGCTCACCGTTCAACTCCAACGGCACCATCACCTGGAGCGGAACGGTCACCGCCCCACAGGTAGTCTATGACGACGGTGAGAACGACCTCGCCGAAAACGTCGTGCACCTGCCTGCACCCACCGAGACGGGCATACAAGGCGAATGGAGCCGTCAGACGACTTTGGCTAAAGGAAAGACATGGAAGGTCAGCGCTGTCGTGGGGCTCATCGCTCCCGGACAGGCGCGCCGCTCGTTCCTCTGCTACAGCGAACGCGAGCGTGCCGTGCCCTGGCGACCCTTCCCCATGTATAACTCGTGGTTTGAACTGAACATCGACCGCAACAACGATCCCAACTACACGACCAACTTCACCGAAGCGCAATGCGAGGCTGTGCTTGATCAATGGAAGACCAACCTTTTCGACAAGTACGGCGTGGGCATCGGCTCCTTCGTGTGGGACGACGGCTGGGACACCTACGGCACATGGCAGTTCAACCCCAACTTCCCCAACGGTTTCCAGAACCTCAGCGACAAGGCTTGGGCCATGGACTCGCAGATCGGCGCCTGGCTCGGACCTGTGGGCGGTTACGGGCAGAGCGGCAACTACCGCCGCAACTACTGGAACTCGCGCGGAGGGATGCAGCTCTCCAACCCCGCCTACTACAACGTCTTCCTCGACCGCACCAGCTACATGCTCAACACCTATCACTTCAACTTCTTCAAGTTCGACGGCATCAGCGCACAGTTCAGCGCCACAGGCCCCGATGCAGGAGCTAAGGGCGAGGAGAACGCCGAGGGCATCATCGACATTGAGCTGAAGCTGCGCGAGGTGAAGCCCGACCTCTTCATCAACACCACCGTAGGCACATGGGCCTCGCCCTTCTGGTTCCAGGTCACAGATGCCGTGTGGCGACAGGAGAACGACTGGGGCACCGCCGGCGACCAGGGCAACACACGCGAGCAATGGATCACCTATCGCGACCGCCTCGTCTATCAGAACTTCGTGCAGAACTCGCCCCTCTGCCCCATCAACACGCTGATGACGCACGGCTTCATCCTTTCGAAATACGGCGGCGGCGTGGCCAA
>CAJORF010000051.1 GCA_905236985.1 uncultured Bacteroidaceae bacterium
CTGCGGCTCGTGGAAGTTCCAGAAGACGTAGATGCACAGCGTGTTCATACCGAGGGCCTTGCACATCTGTATGCGCTGGTCCCAGTATTCACGCGGGATGCGGGGGTAATGCACTTCGGCGGCCTTGACCACGAAGGGCTTGTCGTTGAGAAGGAAGGTCTTGTCGCCAACACGGAATGAGCCGGGCTTAGCTGCTGCCCAGCATTCAGAGAACGATGCGAAGGCAAAGAACATTGCGACTGCGAGAGTCAGCTTCAGAAGGGATTGTTTCATTCGATAATTGTTAGGTTTATGGTTGATTTGGGTGCAAAGATAGTCATTATTTCGATTTAATTGCAGACTTTTGCTCAAAATATTTGTGAGTGTGCAAAAATTACCGTACCTTTGCACACGAATAAAAAAAATGTGCAATAAATAGAACCTAAGAAAGAGAAATACACAATGGTTTACCCTGGTTTCAATGCAATCATCCAAAAGTGTATTCAAGACAACTGGGACCGCGACGCTTTAAGCGACTACGGTGCCCAGACGTTTCGATACAAAGACGTTGCACGCATCATAGAGAAACTGCACATCATCCTGGAAGCTTCGGGTGTGGAGCACGGCGACAAGGTAGCCATCTGCGGTCGCAACACATCACGCTGGGGCATCGCTTTTTTGGCCACACTTTCCTACGGTGCGGTGGCAGTTCCTATCCTGCATGAATTCCACCCTGAACAGATCCACGACATCGTGAACCACTCCGACGCGAAGCTTCTCTTCGTGGGCGACCAGATCTGGCCGTTGCTCGACGTGGAGAAGATGCCAGGGCTGGAAGGAGTCTTTGCCAATTCGAGCGACGAATACCGCATTCTGCACGCTCGCACAGAGAAAGTGCGCTATGCCCGTGAGAACCTCAACCGTCTGTTCGGCGAGAAATTCCCCATGAACTTTCGCGCACGCGACCTTAATTATTATATGGATACGTCCGAGGAGATGGCTGTACTCAACTACACGAGCGGCACCACGTCGAACTCAAAGGGCGTCATGATTCCTTACCGTGCGCTGTGGAGCAATGTGGAATTTGCTCATTCGGTCTATGACAACCATGTGAAGCCAGGCGACAATGTTGTGAGTATCCTGCCCACAGCGCACATGTACGGAATGGCTTTCGAGTTCCTCTACGAGATGACGCGTGGCGCCCACGTGACTTTCCTCGGCAAGACGCCCTCCCCCACTGTTCTGCTAAAAGCGTTCGCCGACCTGAAACCCAAGGTGGTTATCGCCGTACCACTGCTCATCGAGAAGATCGTACGTAAGGCCATCTTCCCCAAGATCAAAGCCCCCGCCATCCAGTTGGCACTCATGACTCCGTTGTTGCGCGACCGCATCAAGCTGAACATCCGTCGTAAGATGCAAAAGTCCTTCGGTGACAATTTCTTTGAGATTATCGTTGGCGGAGCTGCAATGAATCAAGACATCGAGATTTTCCTAAAGGGAATCGGTTTCAATTACACCATCGGCTACGGTGCAACAGAATGTGCACCCATCATTTGCTACTCACCTTGGAACCAGTACAAACAGGGCTCGTGCGGTAAGGCGGCTCCTCGCATGGAAGTACGCATCGACAGTCGCGACCCGCAGCACGTTCCAGGCGAAATCCTCGTTCGAGGCATGAACGTGATGCTCGGCTACTACAAGAACGAGGAGGCAACTGCCAAGACTCTCGACAGAGAAGGATGGTACCACACAGGCGACTTAGGCATCATGGACAGCGAAGGCTTCGTGTTCATCAAGGGACGCTCGAAAAACATGCTTCTCGGTGCCAACGGACAGAACATCTATCCTGAGGAGATCGAGGACAAACTTTCGTCGTTGCCCTACGTATCTGAGTGCGTGGTCATCCAGAAGGACGAGAAGCTTTACGGACTCGTCTATGCTGACCCGGATGACGTGAAGAAAGGTGGACTCAACGCTCAGCAACTCGTACAACAGATGGAAACCAACCGTCTGGAAGTGAACAAGATCGTTCCCATCTACGCTCGTATCCACGCCATCAAGCTGATGCCCGAGGAATTTGAAAAAACACCCAAGAAGAGCATCAAGCGATACAAGTACACGAATTATCCTGTGGAAGGTTGAGAGATTGAAAAAGACTAACTAATAATGTATTAAATAAGTGGCTTTTTTCTGAAAGTCAAAGATTTGAATGAAAGTAGGAAGTACAAGTTTTAATGAATGCGTCCAACAGAGTCTGCAAAAGCATTGGGACTTAGATGGTCTGAGCGACTACGGTGTTCAGACCTTCCAAAACAAAGACGTAGCTCGAGTTATCGAGAAACTGCACATCATCTTAGAGGCTTCAGGCGTCCAGCACGGCGACAAGGTAGCCATCTGCGGACGCAATAGTGCACGATGGGGTATCGCTTTCCTGGCAACCCTGACATACGGTGCCGTAGCCGTACCTATCCTTCATGACTTCCATCCCGATCAGATTCACGACATCGTGAATCACTCGGAGTCCAAGCTCCTGTTCGTGGGAGATCAAGTGTGGCCCAAGCTCAATGCAGACAAAATGCCGAAGTTGGAAGGTATCTTCGGTAACTACAATGAAGAGTACTCGCTGCTGCTGGGGCGCACGGAGAAAGTACGCTATGCCCGTGAGAACCTCAACCGCTTGTTCGGCGAGAAATATCCTATGAATTTCCGCAAACAGCACATCAACTACTACAAGGACTCACCTGACGAGTTGGCCGTCATCAACTACACCAGCGGTACCACTTCTAACTCCAAGGGCGTGATGATTCCCTTCCGTGCAATGTGGAGCAACTACGCTTTCGCCGTCGAATCTTTGGGCGATCGGATGAAGGCTGGCGAAAATATGTTGGCAATGCTTCCAATGGCTCACATGTACGGTATGGCCTTCGAATTTATCTACGAATTCCTGCACGGCCTTCACGTTAACTTTCTCACCAAGACTCCTTCACCACAGGTGCTGCTCTCAGCCTTTGCCGACCTCAAGCCCCGTCTGATCGTGGCCGTTCCGCTCATCATCGAGAAGATTGTCCGCAAGGCAGTCCTGCCGAAGTTGCAGACGCCCGTGGTTAAGATGGCGCTCATGACACCTTTCCTGCGCGAACGTGTGAAAGCAGAAGTCTGCCATAAGCTGCAAGAGGCATTTGGAGGCAACTTCTTGGAAATCATCGTTGGAGGTGCTGCATTCAGCCAAGATATCGAGACAGTGCTTCACGATATAGGATTCAACTACACCGTAGGTTACGGCACGACGGAGTGTGCGCCCATCATCGGCTATTCAGACTGGAAGACCTTTAAAAAGAGTTCTTGCGGACGCCCTGTGGTGCGCATGGAGGTTCGCATCGACAGCCCAGATCCTCAGCACATCATCGGCGAAATTCTCGTTCGAGGCACGAATGTCATGCTCGGCTACTACAAGAACGAAGAAGCCACACGCGCCGTGCTCGACAAGGATGGATGGTACCATACGGGTGACCTCGGTGTCATGGATGCTGAAGGCAACATCTTCATCAAGGGACGTTCGAAAAATATGCTTCTCGGTGCCAACGGACAAAACATCTACCCCGAGGAAATTGAGGACAAGCTCGGAGCACTGCCCTACGTCAGCGAGTGCGTTGTCATCCAGAAGGGTGAACACCTCTACGGTCTGGTCTATGCGGATTCCGAGGAGGTCAAGGCTGGTGGACTCTCAGAAACGATGTTACTCGCACAGATGGAGGAGAATCGTCAGGCACTGAATAAAATCGTTCCATCCTACGCCCGTTTGCATGGCATACGACTTGTACCCGAAGAATTTGAGAAGACCCCGAAAAAGAGCATCAAACGTTATAAATACCTCAACTATAACGTCTGAAACTCCCTAAGAGACAACGAACTGTCATCGTTTTATTGAATCATCTGAAGAAACTCGTCCTCGCTGACAATTGCGACGCCGAGTTTCTTCGCTTTTTCGAGCTTTGCTGGTCCCATGTTCTCACCTGCCAGGATGAAACTGGTCTTGGCAGAGATGCTGCCCGTGTTCTTGCCTCCGTGCTGCTCGATGAGTGCCTTGTACTCATCGCGTGAGTGGTGAGCGAAGACACCGCTGATGACCACAGTCTTACCTGCCAGACGGTCGCTTTGTGCCGCCAACGTATCCTGAGAAAGTTGCAGTTGGAGACCATGAGAACGCAAGCGCTCTACGAGGAAGACATTATCCATATCAGCAAACCACGCCATCACACTCTCTGCGATGGCTTGACCGATCGTGTTCACACCCAGCAATTCGTCGAGGGAAGCATGGGAGAGTGTATCGATATCATGGAAACGACGTGCAAGGGTCTTGGCCACAGTCTCGCCTACGAAACGTATGCCCAAGGCGAAGAGCACACGCTCGAAAGGAACTTGCTTTGAATCCTCAATAGCCTGAATGGTCTTGCGTGCCGAACGGATGCGCGTGTCATTGAAGCCACTCAATTGATCCACTGTAAGATCATAGAGGTCTGCGAAATTGTGGATGAGTCCGCGAGCATAGAAATCATCGATGGTCTCAGGGCCAAGCGTATCGATATTCATGGCACGACGGCTCACAAAATGTTCGATACGTCCCTTGATCTGCGGTGGACAGCCCGTCTCGTTGGGGCAGTACCAAGCTGCCTCGCCCTCGTAACGTATCAGTTTGGCACCACACTCAGGGCAATGCTCAATGAACTCTACGCGTGAGCCGCGCTCGGAAGTGATGAAAGCCTCATCGACAGCGACAATCTTGGGAATAATCTCGCCGCCCTTCTCCACCAGAACGTGGTCGCCAACATGAAGGTCGAGGCTTGCCATGAAGTCTGCATTGTGGAGCGTAGCTCGGCGAACAATGGTACCAGAGAGCTGAACGGGATCCATATTGGCCACAGGAGTGACAGCTCCCGTACGTCCCACTTGGAAGGTCACTTCGCGCAGAACGGTTGACTGCTGCTCCGCCTGAAACTTGTAGGCAATAGCCCAACGTGGCGACTTGGCTGTCATGCCCAACGTGCGCTGTTGGCGCAGGGAATTCACTTTGAGTACGATGCCATCAGTGGCCACAGGCAGGTTCCTGCGTTCGGTATCCCAATAATCGATGAAGGCGTAGAGCTCGTCCAAGCTGGACACTTTACGCATCGCATCGCTGACCTTGAAGCCCCACTCTCGCGCCGCCATCATATTCTCGTAGTGTCCATCGGCAGGCAGTTCGTCACCTAATAAGTAATATAGGTAGGCATCAAGACGCCGTTCGGCCACGACCGCCGTCTGTTTGCTCTTTAACGTTCCACTGGCAGCATTGCGAGGGTTGGCAAAGAGCGGTTCTTCGCGTGACTCACGCTCGCGGTTGAGTGCCTCGAAACTCTCCCACGGCATGAGGATCTCACCACGGATTTCAAACGAGCGCGGCCAACTGCCATCCTTCGCCAGCTGCAAAGGGATAGAGCGGATGGTGCGGACATTAGCCGTGACGTCATCGCCCTGCACACCGTCGCCACGAGTGACAGCCCGCACGAGCTGTCCGTCCTCATAGTGGAGCGAGATGCTCAACCCGTCGAACTTCAGCTCACAACAGATCTCAAACGACTCATTCGCCAAGCCCTCACGAACGCGCTCGTAGAACTCTGCGACTTCCTCCTTATTATAGGTGTTTGAAAGCGAGAGCATTGGACGGATATGCACGAAAGTTTCGAATTCTTGGCTCAGATCACTGCCCACGCGCTGCGTTGGGGAGTTAGGATCGGCATATTCTGGATGAACGGCTTCGAGATCGGAAAGTTCGCGCAGAAGTTCATCAAACTCGCGGTCGCTAATCGTAGGAGCATTGAGAATGTAGTAGTTGTAGTTGTGGCGATGCAATGTTTCACGCAGTTGCAGGATACGATCGTGGTCAGTCATGATTTCTTAAAATTTTTGCAAAGTTACAAAAAAGAACGATGGGAGTTGCGTGTTTCGCAGAAAAATATTACTTTTGCGCCGCAAAATCCGATCCGACATCCTTAAATAGTAAGAATACATACTATCTACACCATGACTGTCATCAAACAACAACTGATGAACCTCAAGCCTGCCATGCAAAAAATGGCTTGCCTCTATGCCTATATTGGCCGAGACCTGAAAGAAGATGACCGACTGCAATTGAGTGTGCATGGATCATGCTTGATGGGCGAGTTGCCGTTGCTCACAGCAGACCTCATCAAGGAAGGAATCGTCGTGCATGAACCAGAAAGTCATTTCGGCCCCCAACAACAATATATCCGTCCACGCCTATACGGCGAAGTCATGCGTTTCGGCCTCGAAGAACACCCCGAATGGTTCGAGGAATTCGACGAGTGGCCCCTGACACGCTACCCGGACTTCAACGATTTGCAAAAAGCTATCCGCATCCTTCACACCGGCAAGCGCCCGCAGCCTATGGTGCTCGACAGCTCGCTGCCACCTTACCTCATCAGCCTCGTCGATGAACGTCGCTTCGAGCCACTGATGACCATGATCCGCGATGTCGATTTCCCCGCTTTCATCAGTGCCATCGCCCGCAAATGGATCAAAGATGACTTCGATGATCCCGAGGAGATCATGCGCCGACAGTTGGGCTTGCGCAAGTTCGATGCCAGCGACCCTGACATCCGCGAGATGAAGGCACTGGTCAACTACTACAACTACATCTGCCGAGGCGAATATGCTCCACCCACGAGCATCCGCATGACTTACTCCGACTTCCTCCTTAAGGGCGTTCACGCCATGGCACAGGGTAAGAGTGACTTGGCACTGAAAGTTTTCTCCGAAGCACTCAATGCACGTGCTGGCAAGAGCAAGACACCAGAGACCTATCTCACAGACGGCGTGGCGACATTCTATTGGGTTGTAGCTGTCTGGACGAGCAAGTCCAAGAGCGAAGCGCAGAAGATATTGGGAGCCTTTGCTGCCGATGCTCGCGAGAAAGGACTGCACCGTACAGGTGCTGCCTTGCTCCTGGCCGACACCCTCTCCCACCCTTTGCAGCGCGTAGATATGGACTTGCTCACCGAGCTGATCACACCAGAGGCTGTCGCCGATCGCGAGTTTATTCTGCAACAACGCATGAGTATGCTTCTCGCCGCCAATCTCACTGGCTACGAGCTCACCGAGGATAACTTCAAGCCACAGTCTGCTTTCCTTCGCCACGAAGCCGAACGCTACATCACGCTGAACAAGTTCGAGAAAAAACGTCTGACAAACGCCTTCGGACACAAGCCCACGTCGGCACTCATCAAAACCGTGGAACCTTGGGAGGCGATGCTCGACCGACTGATCACTTCCGAGAAGTTGCACAAGGACCGTACCGATGAAGGCGAACACCGAGTCATGTACACTATTCTCAGCGATGGCGAAAGTGTGGAGCTTCGCGAGCAGAACCGCCTCAAGGACGGACGCTGGGGAAGTGGCAAGCAACTGCCATGGAATCGTTTCATCAGCGGCACAGAACCCTTCATGGATCGCACGGATCAGGCTGTCGTGGCCGATGTCCGCTTTTTGGGAGCTACGCGTCTGACCGTTGGCATCATCCTGCCACATCTCGTGGGCTCCGACCGCGTCTATTCTGGTGAGCAGACCCCCTTCCGCCGCGTAACCATTGAGGAGCAAAAGCCCTACCTCATCCTCGAACCCAGTGAACAAGGCTTCCACCTACAGTCCAACGTGACTTTCAAAGACCTGCTTTCCCAAAGCAATGTCTATCGTCGCGATGACTCGATGCACTACACCTATTTTCCGATGAGCGACCATGAGCGTTCTGTCTTGCAACAGATCCTCTCCGTCACCGACTTCCCACGCGAGGCGGAAGACAAGCTGCGCGAGCTCCTGCCACTCATCGCCAATACCACAGACATTCACAGCAGTCTATTGCCTACTGAGGAAGAATTTGTCGATTCCGAAGCACAAAGCACGCTCATCATACGCCTCACTCCAGACCCCACATCACAGACGATGTTCGATGCCTACCTCCTCGTGCGCCCACTCGTTGGAGGCAAAATGGTGTTGCCCCCCGGACAAGGCGACCACGTCATCATCGATTACAGCGAGAAGACGGGACGTGTGCGTCTCGAACGCGACCTGCAGGCCGAAGCCCAGCACCTCGATATGCTCCTACAGTACTGTCAGGAACATTTCATCGACTTCTCCCCTGCCCTCAACGGCCATCTCAGCACGGCACAAGTGCTCGACCTCCTTGCCTTCGTCAGCAGCCATCAGGACATCAGCACCGTGGAATGGCCTGAAGGTGAACGTCTGAAGATGCGTTCCGCACAAAACAGCGACTGGAACATCTCACTGACTCAACGAGGACGATGGTTCGAAATCGAGGGGGAAGTCAAACTCAACGACGACTCTCTCCTCACAGCACAGCAATTGCTGCAAGCCCTTGCTAACAGTCACGGAGGCTATGTGCAGTTGCAGAACGGCGACTACCTGTGGCTCAGCGAACGCCTACGCCGTCAGCTCGATACTTTAGAGAGCCTCGTTACGCAGCAGAACAACAAGCCTGCAATCTCAACCTTGCAGACTGGACTTCTGGCCGAACTCGTCAATGGTGAAATCGACATCCACCATGATGCAGATTTCTTCCAACTAAAGGATCGAATCGAACGCGCCGACGAGCTCAACCCCGTTGTGCCGGAAACGCTGCAAGCCACGCTGCGCCCCTATCAGATAGAAGGTTTCCAATGGCTCATCCGCCTCGCCGCGTGGGACGCTGGTGCCTGTCTGGCCGACGATATGGGTCTGGGTAAGACGGTGCAGACCATCGCTTTCCTACTGGCACACGCCAGCGAAGGCCCTGCACTCGTCGTGGCACCCGCCAGCGTTGTGCCCAACTGGAGAGCCGAGATCGGACGTTTCGCTCCTTCGCTCACGGTGTATAATCTCAACGAATACTTCGAACGCCAGGCTGTTGTCACTCAGGCAAAGGCCAACGACGTCGTCATCGCTACCTACGGACTCATGGTACCCGCTCAGGACATCATCACTTCAAGACCGTGGACGACCGTCTGTCTCGACGAGGCGCATAACATCAAGAACCGTGGCACGAAGACCAGCACGGCATGTATGCTCCTACAGGCCAACTACCGTCTCATCCTCACCGGCACGCCCGTACAGAACCATTTGGGCGAACTGTGGAACCTCTTCCAGTTCATCAATCCGGGGCTTTTGGGAAGCTACGAGCAGTTCCATCAGAAATACATCATTCCGATTGAGAATATGCAGGACACCGAACGTCAACAACAGTTGCAGACGCTCGTCAGCCCCTTCATGCTGCGGCGCACGAAGCAAGCCGTGGCCAAGGAACTGCCCGACAAAACAGAAATCAACATCAGCGTGGAACTCACCGACGATGAGATGGCTTTCTACGAAGTTATTCGTCGCGAAGCAGAACAGAAGGTTCGCGAAGAAGGCGACCAGCTTACCGTCAACGCACTGGCAGAGCTCACTCGCCTGCGTCGCACAGCCTGCTCGGCAGAGCTCACCAATCCCTCATGGTTCGAAGGTTCCAGCAAGGTCAATGCCTTCATGGAATTGGTGCAGAACATTGTTGAGGGAGGTCACAGTGTCCTCGTCTTCAGTCAGTTCACCTCATTCCTCGCCATCGTTTCGCGTGCGCTCAAGGAAGCTCATCTACCTCATCTCTATCTCGATGGCAGCGTTGCCATGAAACAGCGCGAGCAGTTGGTCAGCGATTTCCAAAAGGGTAAGAGCCCCATCTTCCTCATCAGCCTCAAGGCAGGAGGTGTAGGGCTCAACCTGACAGCAGCCAACTACGTCATCCATCTTGACCCATGGTGGAATCCTGCTATCGAGCAACAGGCCACCGACCGAGCTTACCGCATCGGACAGACGCAGGCCGTCACCGTCTATCACCTCATCAGCCATCACACCATCGAAGAGAAGATCCTGCGATTGCACGAAAGCAAGCGCGCGCTCTCTGACGGCATCCTCGAAGGTTCCGATCAGAACTACAAGCTCACAGCCAAGGATATGCTTGAAATGCTTTCAAATAATTGGTAAATATGCGTATCGATATCATAACCGTTATACCCCAGCTCATTGAGGGTTTCTTGCAGGAAAGCATCCTCGGACGGGCACAGAAGAAAGGACTCGTGGAGATTCATCTTCACAACCTGCGCGACTACGCCGTCCGCAAAGATCGCCGCATCGACGATTATCCCTTTGGCGGCTTCGCAGGAATGGTGATGCAGTGCGAACCCATTGACCGCTGCATCAGCACCCTCACCTCCGAGCGTTCCTACGACCAAATCATCTTCACCTCGCCCGATGGCGAGCAGTTCTCACAGCCCATGGCCAACGAACTCTCCTTGTGCGAGAACATCATCATCCTCTGTGGCCACTACAAAGGCATAGACTACCGCATCCGCGAACATTTGATCACCAAGGAAGTGAGCATCGGCGACTATGTCCTCACGGGCGGCGAACTGGCTGCAGCCGTCATGGCAGACGCCATCGTGCGCATCATCCCCGGAGCCATCGGCGATGAGCAAAGTGCCCTCTCCGACTCGTTTCAGGACAACCTCCTCGCCGCCCCTGTCTATACCCGTCCTGCAGAATACAAAGGCTGGCGTGTACCTGACATTCTCCTTTCTGGCCACGAAGCAAAGATCAAGGAATGGGAACTCCAACAATCCCTTGAGCGCACCCGCCGCCTTCGTCCCGACTTGCTGAAGGATCGTTCTAAGCCATAAAGTCGTGACACCTTATCCAACTATCACATGGAACAGACTTTCACATATCCTACCACACTGACGAAGAAGGAACGCTATGCCGCTTTCTTAGCCGATTATCGCCTGCTCATTGAGGGCGAGGACGATTACATCAGCCTCCTCGCCAACACCTCTGCCGCCCTCCGCGAAGCCTTTGGTTTCTTCTGGATTGGTTTCTACCTCGTCCACGATGAACAATGGCTACACCTCGGCCCCTTCCAAGGCCCCGTAGCCTGTTCGCGCATTCGTCGTGGCAGAGGAGTTTGTGGCACCGCTTGGGCAGAGGGACGCACCATTGTCGTCCCTGATGTCGATCTTTTCCCCGGGCATATTGCCTGTAGCTCTGCTTCACGTTCGGAGATTGTCGTTCCCCTTCGCAATGCCCAAGGCCACATTGTCGGAGTTCTCGACATCGATAGCGAATACCTCAACACATTCGATGACAGCGACCAGAATGGACTGGAAGCTGTCATCGATATTTTAATGTCCGAATTAAGCTATGCAAAATGATTAAAACGCATAGGAAAAAACGGTTGAACACATAGGGAAAACGGCCAAAACACATAGGGACGTTTGCCTATCTGTTACTGAGCACCTATTTGTCTTTCAGGATCGTCTGTGGGGGGGGGTAACAACTTCCTTATTATCAAGTACTTCATACTTAGATTGCTGGCTCTTGTACTCTGGTACAATTACCTTCATCTGACGAACGGTAGCCATATCATCATAGTTGCGGCTGATGCTGATAAGTTCATCAATCTGGCTGCAAGCTTCTGTGTAATCGTACTCGCGTACCTGTGCGATCTTAATCTTATCATTAAAAGTCGGTATGGTCACCTCATCATCGTTGAGCACTTCCTCGTAGAGTTTCTCGCCGTCGCGCAATCCAGTGAACTGCACCTCGACATTAGTCGCTCCACTGAGCTTGATCATGCGCCGTGCCAAGTCTGCAATCTTCACGGGTTTGCCCATATCAAAGACGTAAATCTCACCACCTTTTCCCATTGTGCCAGCCTCCAACACGAGCTTGCAAGCTTCGGGGATGAGCATGAAGAAACGGATGATATCAGGATGAGTGACTGTGACGGGGCCACCTGCACGGATCTGCTCACGGAACAAGGGGATAACCGAGCCATTGGATCCCAATACGTTACCAAAGCGCGTAGTGACGAACTGCGTCACAGGAACGTCCTTTCCAGCCTGCGGTGAAGGTTTGACGGTTCCCTCCTTCAGCGCCTTATCGAGGCTCTGGACATAGATTTCACAAATACGTTTGGAACAACCCATGACGTTGGTGGGATTCACAGCCTTGTCAGTGGAAACCATCACGAACTTACGAATGCCATATTTGACGGACAGGTCAGCGATAACGCGCGTTCCGTAGATGTTGTTCAAGACGGCTTCGCTGGGATTGTCCTCCATCATGGGGACATGCTTGTAGGCAGCTGCATGGAAAACATATTGCGGACGATAGGTCTTGAAGATGTTCTCCATACGAGTCTGGTTGGTGATGCTGGTGACGATGGTCTCGGCAGGAATCTGGGGGAAGTCCCGCTTCATCTGAAGACGCACGTCGTGCTGCGGTGTCTCCGCTTCATCAATGAGGATGAGCTGACTCGGACCGAACTTGGCAATCTGCCGCACAATCTCGGAACCGATACTGCCCGCAGAGCCCGTGATGAGGATTCTCGTGCCAGAAAGCATACGTGCCACTGCGTCCAGATTCACACGAATCTCCTCACGTGCCAGGAGATCCTCAATCTGCACCTCTTGTAGCTGCGCACCGCCGATATTGCTCTTACCATCCCATTTATGAGCATTATCATTGACGTAAATAGCAATGCCTGCATCAATGAGTTTTTCAACAAATTCTTGATTTTTGAAAAGTTGGTCGCGTTTGAGAGGAGAGACGAGAATGGCCGTGGCATGACGATCGGCAAGATTCTCAAGGAGGTTGTTATCAATAGGATAAACCGGTACACCTTGCAGCAGGTGACCTACCATATCAGACTCTTCGCTGATGAAACCGCGAAGCTTGAAACGTCCAACCGAATCGCCACGAATGCCCTTGGCCAAGGCGATACCGCCCTCCCTGACACCATAGATGAACACACCACGCAAAGAATTATCCTCATTGAACTTCTCATAAAGGAACTTCATCATCAAACGGGCACTGAACATCAGGAAGGTTGCCATTATGAATGTGTAGAACAACACAGCCGACGGAATGGGAATGAAAAGCTTGTCAAAGCCCAAGAACCGACGGACAAGAAAGATACAAAAAATACCTATTAAGTTCGCAAAACCGATACGGTATAGGTCGGTGAACGAAGAAAAGCGCAAAATACCAGAATAGGTACGTGCCACTCTGAAACCTAAAATGAAGAAGAGGAGATAAACGGTCAGTGTACCTACCAAAGGCCAAAAGATGTTTAAAGTGTTTACCACGCCATCATCGAGCGCATAACAAAAAACACCAGACGCTAATACGATGCACGCATCAAAAATAAGTACACACCAATAGGGCAGAGCACGACGCGTAAAATACCAACCAGTTAGTTTTCTTAAATAACGCATGAGGTTCGTAGGTTGATTAGACGCAGCAAATTTACAACATTTTTAGGATACAAATGTTTTTTTTAATTGCTTTTTTACAGATAAAGTGTAATTATTTCCTTTATTTGATGTTTTTTCTCCCAAAAATAGTACAAAGTGGAAATATTTTGCTATTTTTGCGCACGAAAATATGTATTTTCATTTAATCATCCTAATTATCTAACTAATGAACGAAATCAAGACATTGAACCACGCAGCGGATAACATCCGTATTCTGGCTGCGTCGATGGTCGAAAAGGCCAAGAGCGGTCACCCAGGCGGCGCTATGGGTGGCGCAGATTTCATCAACGTATTGTACAGTGAGTACCTCAACTACGACCCCGCAGATCCCAATTGGGTAGGTCGCGATCGCTTCTTCCTCGATCCCGGTCACATGGCTCCAATGCTCTACAGCCAGCTCGCCCTCATCGGCAAGTTCTCTCTCGACGAGCTGCAGCAGCTGCGCCAGTGGGGTTCTCCCACTCCTGGTCATCCCGAAGCTGACCCCAAGCGCGGCATCGAGAACACCAGCGGTCCGCTCGGACAGGGCCACACCTTTGGTATTGGTGCTGCCATCGCTGCCAAGTTCCTCGCCGCTCACACTGGCAACCCGACTTTTGACAAGGAAACCATCTACATCTATATTTCCGACGGCGGCGTGCAGGAAGAGATCTCTCAGGGTGCTGCCCGCATCGCAGGCACATTAGGTCTTGATAACGTGGTGATGTTCTACGACTCCAACGACATCCAGCTCTCTACCGAGACGAAGGAAGTCATGAACGAGGACACCGCAGCCAAGTACCGCGCACTCGGATGGGAAGTGTTTGAGATCAACGGTAATGATGCCGCGCAGATCCGCACCGCCATCGAAGCTGCCAAGGCTGTGAAGGGTAAACCTGCTCTCATCATCGGTAAGTGCATCATGGGTAAGGGTGCCTTGAAGGAGGACGGTTCCAGCTATGAGCGCAACTGCAAGACCCACGGTGCTCCCCTTGGTGGAGACGCTTATAAGAAGACTGTAGCCAACTTGGGTGGAGACGCTGAGAATCCGTTCGTTATCTTCGACGATGTAAAGGAGCTCTATGCCCGTCGTGCCGAAGAATTGAAAGCGATTGCAGCCGAGCGCAAGGCTGAAGAGGCTGCTTGGGCTGCTGCCAATCCCGAAAAAGCTGCCGCTCAGGCTGAATGGTTCAGCGGCAAGGCTCCGAAGGTGGATTGGACCAAGGTGGCACAGAAGAGCGGCGACGCTACCCGCAACGCCAGTGCTGCTGTCCTCAGCGTTCTTGCCGAGCAGGTTCCCAACATGATCTGCGCTTCTGCCGACCTTTCCAACTCCGACAAGACCGACGGCTTCCTCAAGAAGACACACGCCCTACAGGCTGGTGATTTCAGCGGTGCCTTCTTCCAGGCTGGCGTTGCCGAGCTGACCATGGCTTGCTGCTGCATCGGTATGGCATTGCACGGTGGTGTGATTCCCGCTTGCGGCACGTTCTTCGTGTTCAGCGATTATATGAAACCCGCCGTTCGCATGGCCGCTCTGATGGAACTGCCCGTGAAGTTCATCTGGACACACGATGCCTTCCGCGTCGGTGAGGATGGTCCTACCCACGAGCCCGTTGAGCAGGAAGCTCAGATCCGTCTGATGGAGAAACTGAAGAACCACCACGGCAAGAACTCCACCCTCGTGCTGCGTCCCGCTGATGCTCAGGAGACCACCGAGGCTTGGCGCTTGGCTATGGAGAACACTGATAGCCCCACTGCATTGATTCTCAGCCGTCAGAACATCGCCGACCTGCCCGCAGGCAACGACTACAAGCAGGCCGAGAAGGGTGCTTACATCGTAGCTGGCTCTGATGAGAATCCCGATGTCATCCTGCTCGCCAGCGGTTCTGAGGTCAGCACACTCGTAGCTGGCACAGAGCTCCTTCGCCAGGACGGCGTGAAGGTCCGCATCGTCAGCGTTCCCTCTGAAGGTCTGTTCCGCAGCCAGCCCAAGGACTACCAGCAGGCTATTCTTCCCTGCGGTGTGAAGAAGTTCGGTCTCACCGCCGGTCTGCCCGTGAACCTCGAAGGTCTCGTAGGTGCCGATGGTTGCGTCTGGGGTCTCGAGAGCTTTGGTTTCTCCGCTCCTTATAAGGTGCTCGACGAGAAGTTAGGGTTCACCGCTGAGAATGTTTACAAGCAAGTAAAAGCCATCCTCTGATATGGACGTGAAAATGATAGGTTTAGCCAGCGATCACGCTGGCTATCCTTTAAAAGAATTCATCAAGAAGTACCTCGACGAGAAGGGAATAGCATATAAGGACTTCGGCACCACGAGCGAAGCATCCTGCGACTATTCCGACTTCGGTCACGCCCTCGGCTATGCCATCGAGGACGGGAGCGTCTATCCCGGTATCGCCGTCTGCGGTTCGGGTGAGGGCATCTCCATGACGCTGAACAAGCATCAAGGTGTTCGCGCGGGCCTCGTCTGGCGTCCTGAGATCGCACATCTCATCCGTCAGCACAACGATGCTAACGTCATCGTGTTCCCAGGTCGCTTTATTGATGAAGCCACTACGATAGCCTGCCTCGACGAATTCTTCATCACGAAGTTCGAAGGCGGTCGCCATCAGAATCGAATCGATAAGATACCTTGTTGACGTGTTGACAGATTAGTCCTCAGGCCAGCGTCCGTACACCTTATTATAATAATAGTCGTACAGTTCGTTGGGCAAGACACCAGGGAACTTATCCTCAAATAGCTCCGAAAGGTGAGGGTCTAAAGCATCCACCGCCTTTCGGAGATTTTCTAATGCCCGCTCGTCGTTCCCCTGTTCCATATCGATGTAAGCCATATAGCTATACACTTCCAGCGGTTGCTCGCTAACTTTTCTTGCTGCCTCACTTGAAGAGATATCGTTGAAGAAATAATATGCCTGCTCAAAATAGCCATATTCGAACAGGATGAGGGCACATTGATAATAGACTTTCATGTACACATCTTTGTACATTTCCAGCTGACGCTGAGCCTCTATAATTGCACCAATGGGATCTTCATTCTCGGCATGAACCCTGACTCTCAACATTCTCTCATCCCACCCGAGGTTCGGGTCTCGCAAGGCTTCAGCCATATCCAGCTGTAGCAACGCACCCTCCATATCACCCAGTCGGCTCAACACTTGAGCATATTGCTCATGGATAGCCTGCTGATCAACGCTGACATCTCCCGCCAATTCCTCGGCGCGTTTGATCAGCGCCAACGCCTCATGAGCATCACCAGCATCAAGCGTACAATACGATTTGTACAACCAGTGCTGCTCACAGTCGGGATTGGTTCCTATCAGCCTGTCATAGAGTTTGTTCGCTTCGACCGTATTGCCCTGTTGCATCAGCACCCAGGCTTTCAGTTGCAACGCACGTTCGTTATCGGGTTCTATGGCCAGAGCATAGTCAGTACTCTCGACCGCTTTGTCATACTCTTCCAAACTGGAATAGGCTTCAGCCCTCCAGTTCCATGACTCCACATCGAATGGATCGACGTCCAACATCCGCTCGATGAAACTCAAGGCCGTTCGGAATTGTTCCAACCCCAGCGCAACATCGGCTTGCAGCTGCCATGTCTTATACCAGTCCGGAGACATCTCCTCCAATTTGTTGGAAAAGACCACCGCCCATTCAAATTCACGATAGTCAATGAAGATATAGGCGGAGTCGTAGATGAAGAAATCGCGGTCTTCGTCGATTGTATCGATGAGAAAGAACAACAACGAGAACGCCTCCTTGGCCTTATTCGCTCGAATCAAGAGTTCTGCACGAAGAAAACAGACCTCACGATGTGATTGGTCTTCAATCGCTTCGCATAGCTCCCAAGCCTTGTCAGCATCGCCTTTGAGCATGAACTGACGCGCCCTGAAGATCTGAGGATCAACGGCATCAGGATGGAGCTGTAAGGCAAACTCCAGCACCTCCTGACTGCTCGTCTCGTCCTCCGCGACCAAAGCATAGTACTCAGCGATGTCCGTGAGGTCTTCGGCATCCATGTACAATGGAATCCCCACCTCACGAGCTGCCTCGTACTCCGCCAGTATTTTCTTGAAGTCTGGCTGCTCGAAATATTTCAGGTCGTCGTCTAATCGCATAATTCATTTAGTGAAAACTGAAAAGTTAGATTTTCACTTTCATCCTTTCATTTTTCACTTCTTAAAACTGTCTTTTAGGCCAACGGTTTTATTGAACACCAACTTATCAGGCGTAGAATCAGTGTCGATATTGAAGTAACCGATACGCTGGAACTGGAGATAGGTCAAGGCAGGCATATCTTTGACGAACTTCTCGATGTAGCAGTTGGTGAGCACGTGCAGCGAGTCGGGATTCATCATCTGCTGCATCGCATCAATGGCAGAGAGTCCCTCATTCTGTAGGCGAGCCAACTCGTCGCGCGGATTTTCCACTTGCCACAGACGTTCGTACATACGCACCTCAGCAGGCAGACAATGGCCGCAGCTCAGCCAATGGAGCGTCTTACCCTTGATCTTGCGGTCTGCACCTGGCTGTCCGCTGCGCGTCTCGGGATCGTAGGTAGCGTAGATGCAGGTGACATTACCCTCAGCATCAACGTCGTAGGGATGATCGCCTTCTTCGTTGCACTTGATGATGTAGGCATTCTTCAGTCGCACTTCCTTGCCTGGTGCCAAGCGCATGAACTTCTTCTCAGCCACGGGCTGGAAGTCATCGCGCTCAATCCACAGCTCACGCGAAAACTCGATGGTGTGCGTACCTTCCTCGGGATGTTCGGGATTGTTCACGGCTTCCAGTTCTTCCACCTGTCCCTCGGGATAGTTGGTGATGATGAGCTTCACGGGATTCACGACGGCAGAGACGCGGGTGGCACGCTGGTTCAAGTCATCGCGCACGGCACTCTCCAAGAGGGCAAAGTCGTTCAGCGCATCGTAGGTGGTATAGCCAATCTTATCGATGAAGTTAACGATGCTCTCGGGCGAATAGCCACGACGGCGGAAGGCACAGATGGTCGGCATTCGGGGGTCATCCCAACCGCTCACGAAGCCATTCTTGACCAATGCCAACAGGTTGCGCTTCGACATCAGTGTGTAGTTGAGGTTCAGCTTGTTGAACTCGGTCTGGCGCGGGCGGTTGTCCTCTATATTATCCGTCTCGCCACGCCACTCCTTCATCCACGTCACGAAGAGGTCGTACAAGGGACGGTGTTCTACGAACTCCAACGTACACCATGAATGAGTGACACCTTCGAGGTAGTCGCTCTGTCCGTGCGTGAAGTCGTACATCGGATAGGCATTCCATTGCGAGCCTGTGCGCCAATGCGGGATGTTCAGCACGCGGTAGATGAGCGGGTCACGGAAGAGCATATTGGGGTGAGCCATATCGATCTTGGCGCGCAGCACGAGGGTTCCGGGTTCGCATTTGCCACTATTCATGAACTCGAACAGACGCAGGTTCTCCTCAACGGGACGGTCACGGAATGGGCTGTTGGTTCCAGGGCTCGTGGTCGTGCCTTTCTGCTGGGCTATCACCTCGGCACTCTGCTCATCGACGTATGCGCGGCCCTGCTTGATGAGCCATACGGCAAAGTCCCATAGCTGCTGGAAATAGTCGGAGGCGTAGTAAATGTTCGCCCACTCGAAGCCGAGCCAACGGATATCGCGCTCAATGGCCTCGACGTACTCGGTGTCCTCCTTTTGTGGGTTGGTGTCATCGAAGCGCAGGTTACATTGCCCGCCGTATTTCTTCGCCAGACCGAAGTCGATGGCGATGGCCTTGGCGTGACCGATATGTAGGTAGCCGTTGGGTTCGGGCGGGAAACGCGTCTGCATGCGTCCACCATTTTTTCCCTCGGCGAGGTCGCTGACTACTTTCTGTTCAATGAAGGAGAGTCCACGAGTCTCGGACTCTCCCCCCGCCTTCCCTGTTAGGGAGGGAGCTGTTACATTTGTAGTTTCGTTTTCTATCATAATCTTAACTTCTATAAATGTTTAATTCTTGGAAGCAAACACTCCCTCCCTCATAAGGAGCATGAGGGGAGAGTCTGTAAGTGCTCTGCATATCTGGCAATATATTTGCCCAAGATATCGAACTCAAGGTTGACCACTGTGCCTACCTTGATGTTGTGGAAATTGGTGTTTTCAAAGGTGTAAGGGATGATGCAGACGGCAAAGGTATTACGTGTGGGACGGCACACCGTCAGCGAAACGCCGTTGACGCAAACCGACCCTTTATCCACCGTGAAATAACCACGGGCCACCATCTCAGGATCAACATCATACTCGAAGGTGAACTCATAGCTACCCTCCTGATCCTCAACACGAATGCAGCGAGCCGTCTGATCCACGTGCCCCTGCACGATATGACCGTCCAGCCTTCCGCCCATCATCATCGAACGCTCCACATTCACCTCATCGCCCACTGCAAGCAGTCCGAGATTGGAACGCTCCAAAGTCTCGCGCATGGCGGTAACGACATACGTGTCACCCTCGATGCGTACTACGGTGAGACAAACACCATTATGTGCTATGCTTTGGTCAATCTTCAGCTCCTCGGTGAAGGGGCATCGGAGCGTGAAATGCAGATTATCTTGCTCACGCTCAATAGCCACTACGGTGGCTGTGCTTTCTACGATTCCTGAGAACATAATCTCTTGCTTTCTGTTAACGTGTGCAAAGGTAATACAAAAAAATTAGATGACCGCACAAAAGAATGAAAAA
>CAJORF010000052.1 GCA_905236985.1 uncultured Bacteroidaceae bacterium
ATCGCCTGAAATAGGCCTTGCAGAGACACAGCAGACACTCGTCATGAACGGCCTCCGCAACCAAGTACGCCTGCAAACCGACGGCCAACTGAAGACAGCCAAGGACGTGATTATCATGGCGATGCTCGGTGCCGATGAATTTTCCTTTGGTACCCTGCCACTCATCGTCCTCGGCTGTGTTATGATGCGCAAATGTAATACCAATACGTGTCCAATGGGCGTCGCCACTCAGAATCCGGAGCTGCGCAAGCATTTCGAGGGCAGGGCAGAGTACGTGGTGAACTTCTTTACCTTCCTGGCCGAGCAGGTGCGCGAGTATCTCAGCGAGATGGGTGTTCACAGCCTGAAGGAGATTATCGGGCGGACGGAGCTGATCGAAATCAAGACCCTCTCCCCGCTCTCCCGTAAGTGCGAGGGTCTCACTACGTTCGATAGCTGCGCGCCAGCTCTCCCCTCCATTACGGGAATGGTCGGTTGTGGGCCTGAGAAATGGCAAACCATCGACTTCGCCCGCCTCCTCTACCGTCCCGATACCGACAAGCCCCTCTTCTGGGATCGCGGCGCATTCACTAAGGTTTCTGGCGTGAAGGACGAGGAAATCATTAAGGCTGCCGAGAAGGCCATCGAGAATCAAGAGGAGGTGACGCTTGACTATGCCATCAAGAATACAGACCGTGCTGTGACCACGATGCTCAGTGGTGTCATAGCCAAGAAATATGGCGAGGCTGGTCTGCCGGATAACACCATCAATATCAAGTTCAAGGGCTCAGCTGGTCAGAGCTTTGGCGCATTCGCAGTAAAGGGCATCAACCTGAAGCTCGAGGGCGAATGTAACGACTACTTCGGTAAAGGTCTCTCTGGCGGTCGCATCTCGATTCTGCCGCCAGCCCGCAGTGGTGAGGATTTTCACGCCGAGGACAACATCATTGCTGGTAACACTGGCCTCTATGGTGCCACCTCTGGCGAACTCTATATCAATGGTAAGGTGGGTGAGCGCTTTGGAGTACGTAACTCAGGTGCTATCGCTGTGATTGAGGGTGCTGGCGACCACTGCTGCGAGTACATGACAGGCGGCCGTGTCGTTGTGCTGGGCAAGACGGGCCGCAACTTCGCCGCAGGTATGAGTGGTGGTGTGGCCTATGTCTATGACCCTGACCACTCGTTCGACTTCTTCTGCAACATGGACATGGTGGAGCTTGGTCTCGTCGAGGATAGTGTTTCGCGTAAGGAACTGCTTGAACTCATCCGTCAGCACTACCTGCATACTGGTTCTGTCCTCGCAGGTCGGATGCTCGATAACTGGCAGCGCTACGTCACAGACTTCATCCAGGTGCTTCCCATCGAGTACAAACGAGTGCTGCAAGAGGAGCAGAACAAGAAACTTCAAGAAAAAATTGCAAACATCCAAAGAGACTACTGATTATGGGAAATCCGAAAGCATTCATGGAGATACACCGTCAGGAGGCGGGGTACCGTCCGATTCACGATAGAATCCATGACTTTGGCGAGGTTGAGCAGACGCTGAGCACCCGCGAACGCAAGCAACAGGCCTCGCGCTGCATGGACTGTGGTGTTCCTTTCTGCCATTGGGCATGTCCGTTAGGCAACAAGGCACCAGAATGGAACGACGCGTTATATAAAGGGGACTGGGATTTGGCTTATCGACTGTTGAATAGCACTAATCCTTTCCCAGAGTTCACAGGTCGCATTTGTCCGGCTCTCTGCGAAAAGGCATGCGTGCTGAATCGTTTCAACCACGAGCCGACGACCAATCGGGAGGATGAGGCCGCGATCACGGAGATGGCCTTCCAAGAGGGGTTTGTCCAGCTGCATACTGACATCCAGCGCAATGACAAGAAGGTGGCAGTCATTGGTGCTGGCCCTGCCGGGCTCGCTGCCGCCAACGACCTGAACTTGATGGGCTACACTGTCACCGTCTTCGAGAAAAACGAGGCAGCAGGTGGGCTGCTCCGTTATGGTATTCCCAACTTCAAACTCAATAAGGCCATCATCGATCGCCGCATCAAGTTGCTGGAGCAGGAAGGGATAGAGATGAAGTACAATAGTCAGGTTTCTTCAGCTGAAATTTTATCGCAGCTCTGCTCGCAGTTCGCCGCTGTGGTGCTGGCATCTGGTACCCCCACCGCCCGCGACCTCAACATCTCTGGCCGCGACCTCAAGGGCGTTCACTTCGCCCTCGAGTTGCTCTCTCAGCAGAATCGGGTACTCGCTGGTATGGAGTTTGGCAAGGACGAGCGGATCACCGCCAAAGGCAAGGATGTCCTCGTCATCGGCGGCGGTGATACTGGTTCCGACTGTATCGGCACTGCACATCGTCAGGGCTGCAAGAGCGTCACCCAAATCGAAATTATGCCTAAGCCCGTTGAAGGCCACGAAGACCCTCAGAACCCTTGGCCAAACTGGCCCCGCACTCTCAAGACTACCTCTTCACACGAAGAGGGCTGCACCCGTCGTTGGAACATCAATACCCTGGAGTTCCTCGGTAAGGATGGCAAGCTGACTGGCGTAAAGGTTCAGGAGATTGACTGGAAGCCAAACCCTGACGGTGGTCGTCCCATCATGGTTGAGAAGGGTGAGCCCGAGATCCTTAAGGCTGAACTTGTTCTGCTGGCAATGGGATTCCTGAAGCCCCAGCATCCCGAGTACCCGGAGAATGTCTTCCTCTGTGGTGATGCCGCTAATGGTGCTAGTCTCGTAGTTCGCGCTATGGCTAGTGGCAAAGAAGCAGCAAAGAAGGTCGATGCTTTCTTGACCTCTCAATCTTAATCCCAATTATTCGCTATATCAGCGGGCGAGGATGCCATAATCAAGCATTCTTGTCCGCTTTTCATTCTTTTAACGTCCCTATAGCATGTATATTCAAGAAAAGTAGTACCTTTGTCCCACGTAAACAAGAAAAATGATATGATTAACCTTTTTACAACAGATGAGAATTGTTGGCACCATAGGTAATCAGTTTTTATGGGACAGGGAAAAGACAATATTTCTCTGTTCCAAGATGACTCCATACGGCTATTACGAAAAGATTTTTGCTTGGGTGGATAGTCTGACGGAGAACAGCTACGTGATGTGTTGTGACACAACAGAAATGGAGCGAGAAGTCTTTACCGCATTGCTCGTAAACAAAATACCGACAATCCTTGTTAAAACCAATAAATTCAACGGCGAAAACAACTTACAAGTTGAACTCGCATTGAAGGAAAAACGCTTGTTGGTCATCATACTGGGACGAGAAAAGGATGACAAAGGGATGACATCTATGTTGAGGAATAGATATCTGGCCAGTCATGCCACGCACATTATTGCTGGCTATGTCAGCATGAACGGCAGTGTCAAACCCTTGTTGAGAAATAGAAAAAACGTGGAATATCTCGTCGGTGAGGAACCTTCTGCCATAGCAGCAGAGAAGGAGACGACAAATAGGTTGTGGTGTATTCATGAGGACAAAATACTGCTGCGGATGTTCTATAACGATAAAGGCCTTCATGCCATCAAGCAACAGTTAGGCCGTAGTTACGCGACTGTTCGTCAGCGCATACGTACCCTGACAATGCCCGAACAGGTGTTGAAAGGCCGTGAGTTTGAGGAGTATGTGCTGAGTCTGTTCAAGAACAGTGAGAAAGAGGAATACAGTTTGAAGGAGTGGCGTGGAGATAAGAATCTCAATGGCTTGACTCCCGAAAGTAATCATTATCCGGATTTCATCTTCCAATACCGAAATGGAGATGTGTGCGCCGACTTTGCGATAGAGTGTAAATGGCGAAATGTATTAACTAATGATGGCTATGTTGAAATTCTCTCGCAAACCAATGTGACTTCTTATCCGCGATTTGCTGACGAGAAGGGATTTCCAGTATTCATCATTCTTGGTTTATATGGGCAACCTTGGGAACCGCTTGAACTATACATTCTTCCATTGGACGTCGTTACAAGCCCATACCTCCACAGGGATAAGCTATTGCGATACAAAAGGATGTCTGCAGATGTTCCATTCCACTTCAATCCTATAACTAAAGAATTGATTTAATCGTCTTCTTATGATACTTTTAACATTTTTAATCGTTACAAAAGTATTACCTTTGTTCTGCTAACGAGAAGAAACATCATCATATGCTTACTTTAGCCTGATTGATTCCATATCTGCTACTTGTCTCAGTTGTTTCCTGTTACATATCACTCATGAGCGTTGAAAGTAGCAATAGATGTGAGGTAAGTTGAAGGAGGCAACGAACAACCATGAAAGTAACGAGCAGTTAGCACTCTTCGTCTTGAATATGGGGAGGCTGGCCATTCAGTGCAGTAAGGAACGCTTCTGCTTCGGCGAGGGTGTCGAGTTTGCCAGCATCCATGAAGCGGAAGTGGGGCTGTTCATAGCCGATAAGGTTGCGGGTGCCGCAGATGTTGAGGTAAAAGGTGATGATTGAGAACTTGTTGGGGTAGTCGGCCATCAGCGGGAAGAGCTGCGGAGAGATGAGATGAATGCCAGCAAAGGCGAGGGGAACGGCAACCTCAGACGGTACGACGGTTGCCCCTTGCTGCTCGGGGGTTCCCCTCAGTTGCTCGGCAATAGGGCCGCGGAGCTCGCCGGTCTGAGTGTTCTGCCAACCCAAGAGTTGGCGGGTGTCGGGTGCGAACTGCAGCTGGCGGGGTGAGTGACGTTCTGACACCACAAGTGCTCCATCGATATTGTCTGCACGCTCGAAGGCGGCATAGAGGGCAGAGATGTCGAGATTGGAGAGGATATCGACGTTGTGGATGAAGACAGGGCTTCCGGTGTCGAAGAGGGGGGCGGCCTTTCGTATGCCACCGCCTGTGTCCAGAAGCAGGCCGCGTTCGTCGCTCACGCGAATGTCTATGCCGAAGTTATTGTTGGCTGCGAGATAGTCAATGATCTGTTCACCGAAATGATGGACATTGACTACAACACGCTGGAAGCCAGCGGCTTTCAGACGTTGCAGGACATGGTAGAGTAGTGGATGACCCGCCACAGGAACGAGGGCTTTGGGCATTGTATCGGTGAGGGGACGCAGGCGGGTGCCGAGACCTGCGGCAAGAAGCATGGCTTGTTTCATGATGGGAGAGTTGAGAGTTAAAGATTGAAAGTTTGTGAAAAGGAGCTGTTTAGCTTGATGCCACGAGCTCGAGGATGTCGGGGCCGAAGTCGGAGGCCGTCTTGGTTCCAACACCTGGTATTGCCAGCAGGTCTTCGAGGGTGCGGGGCTGGACGTTGGTGATGCCGATGACAGTGCGGATGGACATGATGTAGGATGCTGGCAGGCGGCGTTTCTTGGCCACATCATTGCGCCAGTCGAGGATGCGGCGGTAGAGAGTGGCGTTGGTGATGTGCTCGTAGTCGATGGTGACTTTGGGTGTGCGGGATGATTTGCGGGGCTTAGTTGAGGAGTGGGGCAGGGCGGCATCGCCGAACTCATAAGGAAAGGTAGTGGCAGTGGAGGCGGGGGAAGTGGCGGCTTTGCGCTTGCGGGGAGCGCACTTCTTGGGAGCTTCCTCGGTCATGGAAGAGCGCGCTTTGGCATCCCAGTAGGCATTGAGCGAGAAGCCGTTGATGCAGGCAATGTAGATAGACATCTTCTCGTCGTAGGCGGTGCGCAGGATCTGATATTCATTAGAAATTTGTTCACGCACGCGCGTATTGTCGATGACGGGCAGCTCTTGTTCAAAGAAATCGCCGAGGATGCGGGCTGTCGTGGAGGCATAATAGGTCATAGCCTTACGGATGCGCTCGCGCAGGACGGTGTTGCTGCTGAAGGAGTCGGTGGCGGGGATGAGCTGGTGGATTTGCTGTTGGAATTTGAGACCTACGGAAAAAAGCTCCGTATCTACTTGCGTGGCTGTGGCGGCAGCATTGCGCGCGTAAGCTGGGAAGTAGGCAGAGAGGTGCTCGGAGGTGAGGCGTACAAAGTGGCGCAGACGCATGGAGATGGCGTGGAAATCAAAGATATCGCAGAGTATATCCTCGACAAAGCTACGACGGTCGCGAATGAAGGTCTCGGCGGTAGGCATACGCTCAGTGGCAAACTTATTGAACTGCACGACATCCGGGTCTGTGGTGATGACGTCGGAAGTGATGGGCGTGGCCAGAACGAGTCCTTCGAGGGTGCGACAGCGTGACAGAGCGACATAGACCTGTCCATGGGAAAAAGCTCGACCCGCATTGATGATAGCGTGGTCGAAGGTAAGCCCCTGGCTCTTGTGGATGGTGATGGCCCAAGCCGTGCGCAGTGGAATCTGCGTGAAGGTGCCAATGACTTCCTCGTGGATGGTGGCTGTGGCGGCATCGGTGGCATAGCGTGTGTTAGTCCAAGCCAGTGGACCGACATCGATGCGTCGGCTGCCACAGTTGACGCTCACCTTCTCATTGTCGATGGCTTCCACACGTCCAATGAGTCCGTTGTAATAGGCTTTGGCGGGCGTAGGATCATTCTTACAAAACATCACCTGTGCACCGACTTTCAGAGTGAGCTGTGCATCGGTGGGATATGAGCTCTCGGGGAAGTCGCCCGAGACCTTGGCCGTGAAGGTGGTGGGCGGCGAGGTGAGCTCATTGAGGCGACGGGCATTGAGCTGTGCTGCCTGATGGTTGTGGGTGGTCAGTGTGATCCAGTCCTCGTTAGCGGGCGGCATGAAATGTGGAATATAGCGTGCATTAAGCGACTGCATAATTTGCGACGTGATTTGGTTGTCGCGCACGGCATTGAGGAGTGTGACGAAGCGTTCGTCCTGTTGGCGGTAGATATGTTTGAGCTCAATACAGACGAAGTTCGTCTGCTGCAGGGCACGCGAGGAGAAGAAGTAAGGCGTAGCGTAGAACTCGCTGAGCAATGGCCACTCGCTCTCCGTGGCGACGGGTGCCAGCTGCTGGAGGTCGCCGATGAGCAGAAGCTGTACGCCGCCGAAGGGCTTGTTGCGATCCTTGAAGCGACGCAATACATCGTCGATGGCATCGAGCAGGTCGGCGCGCACCATCGATATCTCATCGATGACTAACATTGATAATGACCTCAGAATGTTCTGCTTTTGCTTGGAGAGCGAGTAGTGGCTCTTGGGATCGCGACCCGCCACCATCTTGCCAGGCAGGAAGAGCCCTGGGGCAAGTTGGAAGAAGGAGTGGATGGTCATGCCGCCCGCATTGATGGCGGCGACGCCCGTGGGTGCCACTACAACCATTCGCTTGGGTGACTCCTCCTGTAGGCGGCGCAGGAAGGTGGTTTTGCCCGTTCCCGCTTTGCCCGTGAGAAAGATATTGCGATGGGTGTAAAGCGCGTAGTTGCGCGCCATCTCCAGTTCTTGGTTTTTCGGTTCCATGAGTGCAAAGGTACGGAAAAGTTTATAGTAACAGGTTTAAAGTTTCAAGTTTTTTTTGTTCGTGGGAATATTTTCTGTACTTTTGCACCACAAAACCCAATAAAGACTTTTTTTTGATATGGAAAGTTTCTCTGAATTGGTGCGTCTGCGCCGTTCGATGCGTAAGTTCACCGACGAACAGTTGTCGTCGGAACAAGTGACGGTTCTCTTGAAGAGTGCACTGATGGCTCCGTCGAGCAAGGGCAAGCACGCTTGGCATTTTGTCGTGGTGGATGACAAGGATATGCTCGAAAAATTGTCTATGTGTAAAGCACAAGGATCGGACTTTCTGGCCGGTGCGACGATGGCCGTGGTTGTCGTAGGCGACCCCAACGAGAGCGACGTGTGGATTGAAGATGCCAGTGTGGCTTCAACAATCCTGCTTTATCAGGCAGAAGACCTTGGACTGGGAGCTTGCTGGATTCAGGTGCGTGAACGTTACACCGCTGAAGGCGAACCCGCAGACAATATCGTGCGTTATCTGTTGGAAATCCCTGAGCCGCTGCGCGTTGTCTCCATCGTGGCCATAGGGCATAAGGGCATGGAACGCAAGCCTTTCAACGAGGAACGACTGCTGTGGGACAAGGTTCACGTGGATCGGTTCTGATGAAAGTAGCTATTATTGGAGCCGGACGCGTAGCATGGAACCTCGCCCCTGAGTTGCAACGGAGTGGGGCAGAGGTGGTTGAGGTGTGGAGCAAAAGCTGCATGTCTGCTGAAGTCTTGGCTCAGTGCTTGGGGTGCCGCTGTTCGTGGGGTGCGCTGGATGTCGTGACCTGCGAGGCCGATCTCTACCTCATCGCCGTGACGGATGCCGTGCTACTTGACGTAATTCGTCGCTTGCATCAAGGCCGCGAGCAGGCCTTGATGGCACATACCGCTGGTTCCATGCCCCTTTCGCTGTTCGCAGATGCGGGGCACGAGCGCGGCGGTGTGTTCTATCCGATGCAGACGTTCTCGAAGGAACGCGCGGTGGATTTCACTCAGGTCCATTTCTTCATCGAGGCTTCCCGTAAGGAGGATGCAGCGTTGCTGTCCGACTTGGCCTGTAAGCTGACGGACAATGACGCTTTTGTGCATCCCTCGTCCTCTGCTTCACGCCGCCGGCTGCATCTCGCCGCAGTCTTTGCCTGCAACTTCGTCAATCATTGCTGCACGTTGGCCGACGATATCCTTGCCGAAGCGGGTGTGGATTTCAAGGTCATGCTTCCCCTCTTGGACGAGACTGTTGCCAAGCTTCACCAGCTCCATCCTGCCGAGGCACAGACGGGACCTGCCATCCGCCGCGACGAGAATGTGATGGGAATGCAGTTTGCTATGCTGACTGACCGTCCTGACCTGCAACAGCTCTACACTCTACTCTCTCATAGTATTCAACGATATGATTAACTACGACTTAACAAAGATCCGCGCTTTGCTGTTCGACATTGATGGTGTGCTCAGTGCTGAGACCATTCCGCAGGGCACCGATGGTGAACCGATGCGCACTGTCAACATTAAGGACGGCTACGCCCTGCGTCTGGCGCAGATGAGTGGCTTGCACGTAGCCATCATCACGGGTGCTCATCCCGAAGCCATCCGTCGCCGCTACGAGATGCTTGGCATCCCCGACATCTTCCTCTCGTGCTCGATCAAGATGCAGACCTACGAACTGTTGAAACAGAAGTACGATCTCTCGGATGACGAGGTGCTCTATATGGGCGATGACATCCCCGACTATGAGATCATGCAGCGCGTGGGCTGTCCCGTTTGTCCAGCTGACGCGGCTCCTGAAATCAAAGCCATCTCCCTCTATGTCAGTCATCTCAAGGGCGGCTATGGTTGTGGGCGCGATGTCATCGAACAGGTGCTCAAGGCGCAAGGTAAATGGATGGCAGACAAGAAAGCATTTGGATGGTAATGAAACTCATACTTGCAAGTAATTCGCCGCGACGCCGCGAGCTGCTGGGCGGTTTAGGACTCGTTTTTGAAGTGCGTGTGCTGCCTGGCATCGACGAGAGTTATCCCGATGATCTTCAGGGTGGCGACATACCTTTATATATTAGTAAGAAAAAGGCGAACGCCTACGTGTGTCAGCTGAGCGATGACGAACTGCTCATCACGGCAGACACGATCGTCTGGCTCGACGGACAGGTGTTGGAGAAACCCAAGGACGATGCCGATGCCTGTCGAATGTTGCGCGCCCTGTCAGGCAAGACGCATCAGGTGTTCACAGGTGTCTGCTTGACCACTACTGAGAAGCAGATTTCTTTTTCGTGTCGCTCCGATGTGACCTTCTGCACGCTCACCGATGAAGAGATCAACTACTACGTCAGCCACTACCGTCCGCTGGACAAAGCTGGAGCCTACGGCGTTCAGGAGTGGATTGGCTATGTTGGCGTTGAACGCATCGAAGGTTCCTTCTTCAACGTTGTCGGTCTTCCTGTTCAGCGTCTTTATCAAGCATTAAAACAAAACTTTAATATCAATGGATAAGCATTTCTCTTTCTTTATGTTATTAATTACATTTTTAGGTATTACTCTCGTGTCATGCAACGAGAATTATGGCGAATATATACGTCCTCAGTACGGCTCCATTACCTGCACTCCAAGCCCTGTCATTGCTGGTGACAGCGTAGAGCTCGTCGTTCCACAGAAATCGTTAGGCAACGGAATTGCAGCCACCACCTACACCTGGGTCATTAAAGATATCGGTTGGGATGAAGAGACCAACGCCTCAAAGGATTCCGTCATCACTGTCGAGGACAACTACGATGGTTTGGGCAAGCGTGACCCGTGCGTCAAATTCCTTGTGCCTGCCAATTGGGTGAAGGGTAATCACGCTGTCACGATGACTGCCACCTTCAGCGTCTATATCGGCAACACGCTCTTCGACAAAGTCTCTGCCAACGGGCGCATGGTCATCGAATAATGACGTTAAACACAATGGGCTGTCATACCGACTTCTGGAAGTCTGCTTATACATAAAAATTGCCAATTCGTTTAAAATCAACGTAGTTGGCAATTTTTCTCGTGACTCCGTTGGGACTCGAACCCAAGACCCACAGCTTAGAAGGCTGTTGCTCTATCCAGCTGAGCTACGGAGCCGACCATAATTGATGATTGCAAAGACGCACTTGCGTTTTGCGGCTGCAAAGTTACAAAAAAGTTGAGAGTTGAGAGTTGAAAGTTGAAATATTTTTTGTTTTGAGGCATAAAAAAGGCCATTTTTACTGTTTGGGGAGCAAAAACGGCCTTCTTTTTGATGAGAAAATGGCATCAGAGGATGCCTGAGGTCTGATGTCCTATGCCTGATGCTGTTCGCGCAGGAGGTCGTTGACTGTCTTGACGGGGTTGAAGGTATCCAAGGGCACTTCAACGAAAATGGTGGACCAGTCGCTCATGGCACCGTTCCAGAGTCCGGGCAACTCCAGTGCCTTGAGCTCCTTGCCGCTCTTGGACTTATAGGAGATGAAGCCCGTGGCGGGATCCACGTAGCACGGCAGTTCGAACTTTTCGCCCTTGTAATCGCGGATGGCGCAGACGAGATCGACGGGGTTGAAGTGCGTGCCGCCTTGGAACATCGCCAAATAAGCAGGATTGTGAGTGTCAATCTGCGAGCTCTCGAGGATCTGTGGGCTGACGCTGTCGTCGGGGTTGAAAGCCAGGAACGGACCACCGCCAGGTTCGCCGACATTCTTCACCATACCGCAGACGCGAATGGGACGGTTGAACTTGCGGCGCAGTGTGGCGATGAGTTCCTCCTCGCTCATCTCGGAGATGCCGGGCACCTCGGTACAGAGGTCGTGGCGGAGGAAATTGGCCATCTCCTGCAGTTCAGCCATACCAAGACCTCCCTCATCGAGGCGACGGAGATAGTCGAAGACTTGACGCTGCGTGTTGACGAGCACGCCGGCAATGACTTGTTTCCAGAGTGTTGTTGAGGGTTTGAGACGGTCAGGTACCACATTGTCGATGTTCTTGATGAACACAATGTCGCTGTCTAGGTCGGAGAGGTTCTGGATGAGTGCTCCGTGTCCGCCCGGACGGAAAAGCAGGCGACCATCGTCGGTGCGGAAGGGCTCGTTGTCCATCGTTGCGGCCAGGGTGTCGGTGGATGGCTTCTGTTCGCTGAAGGAGATATGGTATTTAATACCATAGAGTGCCTCGTAGGTGGGCAAAACGCGCATCACGAGTTGCTCGAAGAGTTCTCGGTGCTCCGTGCTTACTGTGAAATGGACATCGGTCTGTCCGCCTGAGACGGCATAGAGGGCAGCCTCCACTAGGTGCTCTTCAAGTGGAGTGCGTGCGCAATCGTCGTAGGCATGGAACTGCAGGAGTCCCTTGGGCAGCTGGCCATAATTGAGACCGCCGTCGTCAAGCATGGCGCTGACAACATCCTTGTAGCGTCCGTCGGCGATGAGTGACTGTACGCCTTCGCCGTAAAGCACCTGACAAGCATCGTCGAGGGCTGGGTAGAAGGCGAAGTCCTCAATGCGGTCGAAATAGGTGCGTTCGAAGTCGCTTAAGGGAGTATCGTGGTCGCCGTCGCGGAACTCAAATATATTTTTGAACATACGCGATGCGGCACCGCTGGCAGGAACGAACTTCGTGATGTGATGGCCCTCGGCCTTGTAGTTGTTCCAAGCTTCGACGAGTGCTTGACATTCTGCGTCGGAAGGTGCTACGATACCGTTGCCAATGGCTGCTGCTGCGCGAAGCTTCAAGTAGGGGAAGCCGTTACGGAACTGCTCCAACTGGTAATTGATCTGCTGTTCACTGATGCCTTTCTCGGCAAGTTGTCTGAGGTCTTCTGATGATAACATAACAGAAAAGTGAATGAAAAGTGAAAAAAGCTGGTTAGTTAAGCACGTAAATGTGTTATTTTGTTTCAAAATCGTGCCCAAAAGTAGTAAAAAAGGTTCAAATACGCGAGCGTTTTGCAGAAAAATCGCTATCTTCGCCATGTTTTTCATCAACAACGAGCTTATGGTAGATTATTTTTTGTTGACAGAAGCCGAAAAAGCGTCCTTTGTAGACCTTTATCGTCGTCTGACACAGCTGGCGAAAGATGAGTTGCGGCCAGATGATGTGAGATTGGTCAAACAGTATCTCATCAATGGGGCGCAGACGAAGGCGATGCAGCGCGATGTCTTCGGGTTGCACCCATTGCTGACAGCCCTGCAGACCGCACATATCGTAGCGACCGAGATTGGGCTGTCGCGACCGGCTATTATCAGCGTCATGCTCAACCGGCTGGTGCTGTGTGGACAGGTGAGCGAGGAGCAGTTGCGTAAGGACTTCGGCGATGATGTGGGTGCAATCATCCACGGCCTGGCCCGCATTGAGGAACTCTACGAGAAGAACCCTATCGTGGAAAGCGAGAACTTTCGTCAGTTACTGCTCTCTTTTGCCGAGGATATGCGCGTGATCCTGATCGTCATTGCCAATCGCGTGTGCATCATGCGTCAGATTAAGGATGCCGAGAACGATGAGGCACGCCGACACGTGGCGATGGAGTCATCGTACCTCTATGCTCCGCTGGCGCATAAGTTGGGTTTGTACAAGCTCAAGAGTGAGTTGGAGGACTTGTCGCTGAAGTATTTGGAACACGATGCATACTATCATATCAAGGAGAAGCTGAATGCCACGAAGAAGAGTCGTGACGCGTATATAGAGCGTTTTATACATCCTGTTGAAGAAAAACTTAAGGATGCTGGGCTAAAGTTCCACATGAAGGGACGCACGAAGAGCATTCACAGCATCTGGCAGAAAATGAAGAAGCAGAAATGTCCTTTTGAGGGCGTCTATGACCTGTTCGCCATCCGTGTGATTCTCGAGTCTCCTCCCGAGCGCGAGAAACAGGACTGCTGGCAGGTGTTCTCCATCATTACTGATATGTACCAGCCCAACCCAAAACGTATGCGCGATTGGCTGTCCATCCCTAAGAGTAATGGCTACGAGAGCCTGCACATCACAGTGATGGGGCCTGAAGGTAAATGGGTTGAAGTGCAGATCCGCACGGAGCGCATGGACGAAATAGCTGAACGTGGTCTGGCTGCCCATTGGCGTTATAAAGGTGTCAAGGGCGGAGAGGCTGGCGTGGAGACATGGTTGCAGAGCATCCGCAATGCCTTGGAGGCTGGTGACGACCTGCAGCTGATGGATCAGTTCAAGATGGACTTGTACGAGGATGAGGTGTTTGTCTTCACGCCTCACGGCGACCTCTTCAAGCTGCCACAGGGTGCTACGGTACTCGACTTTGCTTATGCCATCCATACTAAAATAGGTAATCAATGTACGGGCGGGCGCATTGGGGGTAAGATGGTGACGCTCCGTCAGGTGCTGCAAAGCGGTGACCAGGTTGAAATCATGACCCACGTCAATCAGGTGCCGAAGCAGGACTGGTTGAACGTTGCCAAGACGAGCCGTGCGCGCTCAAAGATACGCCAGGCACTGAAGGAGATGGCAGCGAAGCAGGCCGCTTTCGCTAAGGAAGAACTTGAACGTAAGTTCAAGAACCGCAAGATCGACATCGACGAGGCAACGCTGATGCACACGATGACGCGTCTGGGTTACCGTGTAGTTACGGATTTCTACAATGCTCTGGCTGAGGGAACGCTGGAAATCAATCAGGTGCTGGATGCCTATCTGATGCAGCAGCGCTTCAGCCGAGGCGAACTGACCACTCAGCCCACGCAAAGTGCTGAGAACTATTCGCTCAAGAAAGTAGGCGAGAAGGGCATAGCGGGCAAGAGCGACATCCTCGTGATCGACCAGAATCTCAGCGGCATCGATTTTACGTTGGCCAAGTGCTGCCAGCCCGTCTATGGCGATGATGTCTTTGGCTTCCTCACGTCTGGCGGCGGCATAAAGATTCATCGCAAGGATTGTCTCAATGCACCAGCTCTGCGCAGCCGCTACGGTTACCGCATCATCAATGCACGCTGGGCTGGCAAGGGAAGCAGCCAATATGCCATCACACTGCGCATTGTAGGACAGGATAACTTGGGTATCGTGAATAACATCACCAGCATCATCTCCAAGGACGAGAAGCTCCTGCTGCGTAGTATCTCCATCGACAGCAATGACGGCCTGTTCCACGGCACGCTGACTATCATGCTCGAAGACACTGGTCGCTTGAAACAACTCATACAGAAACTGGAAGGCGTGCGTGGCGTGAAAAGCGTTAAAAGGTCTTAAGGAATTTCACGGCTTCACGAATTTCAACTATATTTGTGCGGTAAAAGTAAGAAACATGACGAAAATCACCCATCACAGAGCGATAATCACACTCCTGACGGTTGCACTTCTCTCGCCGTTGATCGTTCATGCACAGGAGATTACAATCGGTATATACACCTTCAAGGACGGTGCTCAGTACCAAGGCGAGATGTTCCGTGGAAAACCCATGGGAAAAGGCAAGACGGTCTATCCCAATGGCGATATTTATGAGGGCGAGTACCTCAAGGGCAAACGCGAGGGATATGGCACATACGTGTTCGCCGACGGCGAGAAATACGAGGGTGAATGGTACCAGGATCATCAGCACGGTCAAGGTACCTTCTACTTCCGCAACAACAACCGCTATGAGGGACTCTGGTTCCGCGACTTCCAGCATGGCAAGGGTACGATGTACTATTTCAACGGCGATAAGTATGAGGGCAACTGGTCGAATGACAACCGCGAGGGTGCTGGAATTTATACCTATGCCAGCGGTGATTTCTACCGCGGCGACTGGAAAAACGACCTCAAGGACGGTCAAGGCACCTTCGCTTGGGCTAACGGTGCTCAGTACTCCGGCTCTTGGAAACAAGGTAAGATGAATGGTACAGGAACCTACAAATACGCCAACGGCGATGTCTTCAAGGGTACGTTCCTCAACGATTCGCTCGAGGGCAAGGGCATTTACACATTCAACAATGGCGACCGATACGAAGGCACTTATCGACACAGCCAGCGCGAGGGTGAAGGCATTTTCACCTACGCCAACGGGCAGAAATATGTCGGACAGTTCAAGAATGGATTGAAGCACGGTCAGGGGACATTCACCTCGCCTGACGGCACCAACTACACAGGGCAGTGGTTCAACGACAAGAAAAGCGGACGCGGAAAATACGTCTGGCGCAACGGTGATGTCTATGACGGCGAATGGCGCGAAGGTATGATGGACGGTGAGGGTATCCTCCGACAAGCCGACGGCACGAAGTTCCGAGGTATGTTCAGCAAGGGCGAGAAGAATGGTAAATGTGTCATGGAAATGCCCGATGGAACGCGCTTCGAAGGCTCGTTCCGCAACAACCAGCGCGACGGCGATTTTGTGGAAAAGGACAAGAACGGACACGTCATCAGGCGCGGTCATTACACCATGGGAGTGCTCGATAATTGACCCTTTTGGTAAAAAATAGTGGCCCTAAAGAAGAATATCCCCCTCTTTAGGGCTTTTTCATGCCATTTTGTTTTTTTTAATCGATAGATTTGTGTAAATTTGCAGCGCAATTTAAACGTTTTCTACGTGTAATGATCATCGACGATTTAAAAGTGTTCGACCGCTATGTCGGTTTGAATCCCTTGTTTGCAGCCGTAGCCGACTTTCTTGCTACGACGGATTTATCCTCATTACCCACAGGTATCACCCACATCCAAGGCGATGACTTGTACATCAACGTGCAGGAAGCTCCCGTGAAGACACGAAGCGAGGCACGCTTTGAGACGCACCGCCGTATGATTGATATCCAGATTCCCATCTCTGGCGATGAGGAGCACGGCTGGGCACCCTCGTATCTGTTGCCGGAAGCTCCTTACAATGAAAAGACTGACATGACGCTGCATGATCCCGCTTTGCCGCAGACGCCTGAGGACGTCGCTACTACGTACTACACGCTACGGCGCGGGCAGTTCGCCATCTATTTCCCTACGGACGGTCATGCTCCGGCAGTGACACCGACGGGTCTGCGCAAAGCCATCATCAAGGTGAAGGCTTAAGTGCGCGCGTACATTATCATAAATTAGAAGCGATATTAAAACTTCATATAATGGCAAATAAAGAAAACACAAAAGCCGACAAAGGCAAGACTAGTACGAAGAAGCCCACGAAGGCCTCCTGTTCAAAAAAGGCTGCTGACCAAAAGAAGGATGAACAGTCGCAGCCCCTCAAACTCATCAAAAACGATGAATGGCTTGCTCACTATTCCGATGCCATCGAAGGGCGACACCAACATGCATTGGACAAAATCAATGAACTGACATTTGGTGGCAAGCAGAAACTTGCTGATTTCGCATCCGGTTATCTCTATTACGGGTTGCATCAGGAAGAGAAGAGATGGATCCTGCGCGAATGGGCTCCCAATGCCACCGAGATCTACATCATAGGTGATTTCAACAACTGGCAGGAAGAGAAAAACTATGCGATGAAGCGTGTGGCCAGATCCAATGGCAACTGGGAGATTAAACTGCCCCTGCGCGCTATGAAGCACGGTCAGCTTTTCAAACTGTCTGTTCACTGGGATGGTGGTCAAGGGGAGCGCATCCCCGCCTGGGCAACACGCGTCGTGCAGGATGATACGACGAAGATCTTCTCCGCACAGGTGTGGGCTCCCGAGACATCCTATGAATGGCAGGTGAAGAAGTTCCGCCCGAACACTTCGCCGCTGCTCATCTACGAATGTCACATCGGTATGGCTCAGGATGCCGAGAAGGTGGGCACATACAACGAGTTCCGCGAGAATGTGTTGCCGCGCATTGCCAAGGCTGGTTACAATTGCATTCAGATCATGGCTATTCAGGAGCATCCCTATTACGGCAGCTTCGGCTACCACGTTTCGAGCTTCTTTGCCGCCTCGTCGCGTTTCGGCACGCCCGAAGAACTGAAAGAACTGATCGATGCTGCCCACGCTAAGGGGATCGCTGTTATCATGGATATTGTACATAGTCACGCCGTGAAGAACGAAAACGAGGGTCTTGGTAACTTCGCCGGCGATCCCAATCAGTACTTCTACGAGGGTGGGCGTCGCGAGCATCCGGCATGGGATAGCCTCTGCTTCGACTACGGCAAGAATGAAGTGCTGCACTTCCTGCTTTCCAACTGCAAGTTCTGGCTCGAAGAGTACCATTTCGATGGCTTCCGCTTCGATGGTGTCACCTCGATGCTCTATTACAGCCACGGACTCGGAGAGAGCTTCGGCTCATACGCCGACTACTTCAACGGTCACGAGGATGATAACGCTATCTGCTATCTGACCCTTGCCAACGAGGTCATCCATCAGGTGAACCCTAAAGCCATCACCATCGCCGAGGAAGTTTCCGGTATGCCTGGTCTGGCTGTTCCCTTCAAGGACGGTGGCTATGGCTTCGACTATCGTATGGCCATGAATATCCCCGACTACTGGATCAAGATCATCAAGGAACTTCGCGACGAGGATTGGAAGCCCAGCTCGATGTTCTGGGAGGTCAAGAACCGCCGCGCTGACGAGAAGACCATCAGCTACTGCGAGAGCCACGATCAGGCACTTGTGGGTGACAAGACAATCATCTTCCGTCTCATTGATGCCGATATGTACTGGCACTTTAAGAAGGGTGATGAAAACTATACTGTAGAACGCGGTATCGCGTTGCACAAGATGATTCGTCTGCTCACGGTTGCCACCATCAACGGCGGCTACCTCAACTTTATGGGTAATGAGTTCGGACATCCCGAGTGGATCGACTTCCCGCGCGAGGGCAATGGCTGGAGCCATAAGTATGCTCGTCGTCAGTGGAATCTGGTCGATAACAAGGAGCTGTGCTACCACTATCTCGGCGATTTCGACCAGCAGATGCTCAGAATAATCAAATCGCAGAAAGAAATTCAGAAGACACCGGTCACCGAGATCTGGCACGACGATGGCGATCAGGTGTTGGCTTTCCAGCGCGGTGAGTTGCTCTTTGTGTTCAACTTCTCCTACAACCGCAGCTACACGGGCTATGGCTTCCGCGTGCGTCAGGGAGCTTACTCTGTGCTGCTGAACACCGACGATGTAGCCTTTGGCGGTCATGGCTTGAACGATGACAGTATGCGCCACTTCACGATCTATGATCCCATACTGGCTCGCGAGAACAAGGGATGGCTCAAGTTGTACCTGCCCGCGCGCTCTGCTGTGGTGCTCTCCCGCACTAACGACGACTGACTTTTTCCATCTCCCTTTCATCTTTAGGGATTATCCCATCAGCCTTTAGGTTTTTTCCTCCTTTGGATTAGACCTAAAGGCTTTACCTTTGCACCATCAAAACAAACATGAGTGCAAATCCTTAAACTGAAAGCGTTATGAAAAAGTACATGTTCACCCTGATGTTGAGCTTCTGCTCCATCCTCTCCCTCTCAGCTATGCGCTACGATGAGGCTCGCGAACAAGCACGTTTCCTCACCGATAAAATGGCATACGAGCTGAACTTGAATGACCAGCAGTACAACGACTGCTATGAGATCAACCTCGACTATCTGCTGGGCGTGGAGACCGCCGACGACATTTATGGTGCCCATCTCTCATACCGCAATGCCGATCTTCGTCACATCCTCTACGACTGGCAGTACACCATCTTCTGCGCAGCCGACTATTTCTTCCGTCCCTTGGCTTGGCTGCACAACCGCTGGTTCTTCCCCGTCTATCGTCATTATCACGCGGGCTTTTACTACTATGGTTTACCCACGGTCTATCATAGCTATCGCGGAGGCCACGGACGCTTCTACCACCACGGAGGCTTCTACGAGAACCGTCGTCCGCATTGGAATGGAGGCCTACGTGGAGCAGACCGTCACCCGATGAATCATCACGGCAGCATTGGTAGATCCACTCGCGGCGAAAGCAAAGGCTATCACATTGAGCACAGAGGACGTCAGATAGAAAAAGGCGGTGCGATGGACAACCGTAGTGGTTCCTCAACTCATCAGACCAGCTATAATCATCCCAGCTCAACTCGCACAACCGTTCACGCAGGCAGTCCTGTTGTAGGTCAACATTCTACAAGAGGCTCGCGTAGCACAGGTATTCGAAGCAATGGTGGCACTCGCGGTGGAGGCTTCGGTGGTAGCTCACGTGGCGGCAGCTTCGGCGGCGGTTCCCACAGCGGTAGCTCGCACAGCGGCGGTTCTCATGGCGGTTCTCATGGCGGTTTTCACGGTGGTGGTTCTCACGGCGGTTTTCACAGTGGTTCCCACGGTGGTGGTTCTCACGGCGGTTTTCACAGTGGTTCCCACGGCGGATCGCGCGGCGGCGGTCATCATTGACCCATCACTTTCTGCCAAACCACTGCATCGACAAATCCATCTTCCGTGCGCAGCCAATCGTGCAGCAGAGTGGAAGGGGTAAAGGCCAGCGACCTGAACAATCGGGTTGCTGGCTCGTTTACTGTTGCTATGATGGCATAGATTTGGTGCAGATGCACTCGACGGGCATATTCGCATAAGCATTGGATGGCTGTTGTGCCGATGTGCTGGCCTTGATACTCTCGCAGAACGGCTAGTCCGATTTCGGCCCGGAGATGAATAGCATCCAAGTTGGTCAGATCTGCAAAGCCCATCGATGTTCTTCCCTTGGCAATGACCAAGCGCACTTGACCATCGGCAAAAAGGTCGTTGCGCGACGTTTCCAGATACTGACGTAGAACGTAGCGTGAATAGGGGACGGTGGTCGAACCATAGTTCCAGAACTGCGGGTCATTTTCGATACGATACATGAGTTCCAGGTCTTCAGGCTCCACGGCACGAAGGCGTATGTCAGCAGAAGATGTCATTTGGCAGGATGAGGGTTTTGTTTTTCATGTTGAAGGTGCCGATATCTGCTTTGATACCACGGGAGGCTGCTGCGATCATCGTAGAGAGGATGGTATGGTAGCTGAAAGCGTCGGAGCCGGTCTCGAAACACAGAATCTTCGCATCGGCGGCTTCTGAGAGGTCACGGATGCGATGGGGGGTAAATCCAGCTCGGACGCTGATGGCCTCGACCTGCGTCCAGCTGTCATCTGAACCAAGGAAATAGAGTTTTTCAGGTATGGAGGTGGACGGCTGAAGCGACTGGCGAAGGACATTCCATCCGTGGAGGATCCAGTTGCGGATGAATGACATCACGCCCATAGCTACGACAGCCACTTCCACCAGTAGCCACGAGAACCAGTATTTCCGTGCAAAGTGCTTTCGGAAAAAGATGAGCATCGCATTGTAGAAGCTATGAACATAGCGGAAACTGGTCTGTTGCGTGCTTTCACCCTTGTAGTGCAGCATCAGCGAGGGCAAATACCAGCACTCCCAACCGCTGCTGCCGATGCGATAGCTCAGATCGATGTCCTCGCCATACATGAAATAACCTTCGTCGAGCAAACCGACTTGTTCCAGGGCCTCGCGACGTAACATCATGAAGGCTCCCGAGATGACTTCGATCTGTCCCGAAACATTCTTGGGCAGATGTCCCATATAGTAGTGGGCAAAGCGCGGATGGGTAGGGTAGATGCGGCATAACCCTGTCAGCTTATAGAACGAAGTGGCTGGCGTTGGCAAGCCACGGCGCGACTCAAGGGCAAATGTGCCGTCGCGATTGATCATGTGAATGCCAAGGGCACCGGCTTGGGGATGCTGCTCAAAGAAAGATATACACTCGGCCAGAGTCTCTTCGGCTACTATTGTGTCGGGGTTCAACAGCAACACCAGATCGCTGGTGGATTGACGGATAGCTTGGTTGTTGGCACGAGCAAAGCCTACATTCTGAGAGTTCTGTATGCAGTGAACTTGTGGGAATGAGCGACTAACATAGTCAATGGATCCGTCTGTTGATGCGTTATCGACGACAAAGATCTCTACGTCCAAACCATCCGAAGCCCGAAGCACGGAATCCAGACACTGCCACAGGTAGTGGCGGACATTGAAGTTGACGATGACAACACTCAGTTTCATTGCTCGTCTTGGGTGTAATGGTTTTCGCGTTCATAATTCATCTTGTCTTTCGAAGGCCAGATGAACAGGAAACAGACGACGGCCATCAGTGCCATATATGCGTAGGTCGTTTCGCAACCTGTGAAGTAATAACACAAGGTGTTGAAGAGCAAGGGAACGCCCAACATGGCGATGCGAACCAGCGAGCAGCGCACATAGTTCATCTCGCTCTCTGCCACATATTGCTTGACTTTTTCAAACTTCATCAGGCGTAGCGAGAGGGGCAACAGAATGATGGTCAAGGTCACCCCAGCCATACTCAGCCAGTAGTTCAGCACTTCATCGGCAGCCCAATCACCCTCGGGTAAGAGACCCGTCTCAAAGATAACGGCGATGCATACGGCTGTTAGGAGCTCGATGCAATATGTGATTCGTAATAATTTGATCATACTGTATTTTAAAAGGATTAAGAATTCAAAAGTTTAAGGGGTTCAACTCGTCAACTTGTCAACTCGTCAACTTTTAAAAGGTTTACGGTCAAGGATGCTACGTCCGAGAGTAAGCTCGTCGGTATAGTGCAGCTGGTCGTTCTGTGCCACACCTCGCGCGAGCGTCGTGATAGCCACTTCCGTGTGGTCGGCTATCTTGCGGAAGATGTAGAACGAGGTGGTGTCGCCTTCCATCGTGGGGCTCAAGGCGAGGATGATTTCGGCAACACCGCCTGCCTTCACGCGAGCCACGAGGCTCTCTATCTCCAAGTCCTGCGGCCCTATTCCATCCATGGGCGAAATGATGCCTCCGAGTACGTGATAAACACCGTTGTATTGTTGCGTAGCCTCTATTGCCATCACATCCTGCACACTTTCCACGACGCAAATCGTGGCGTGGTCGCGCTTGGCCGATACGCATATCTGGCACTCCTCACCGTCGCAGATATTGTGACAGGTCTTGCAGTACCGCACATTGGCTGCCAGTTCATGCAGGCTGTCAGCAAAGGCATCAACATCCTTGCGCTCCCATTTCAGCAAGTGCAGCACCAGACGCATAGCTGTCTTGCGTCCGATGCCGGGGAGCAGGGCGAACTGTCCTACGGCGCGTTCCAGGTCATGTGAGGGAATATCCATCGTAAGAGAGGGCGGTGAGGACTATTTGAAAACGAAATAGACGGCAAGCACTAGACAGACGAAAGCTGCTAAATGGTTCCAATGCAGACTCTGACCATGAAATAGGAAGCCTACGATGATGGTGAAGATCGTCAGCGAGATGACTTCCTGAACGACTTTCAGCTGGACGAGGGAAAAAGGACCGCCATTGCCCTCGAAACCAATGCGGTTGGCTGGCACTGCAAAACAGTATTCGACAAAGGCGATGCCCCACGAGAAGGCAATCACACCAATGAGCGGCCAGTTATTGCTGATGCCGGCTTGCTGCAGGCGCAGGTGGCCGTACCAAGCGAGAGTCATGAAGATATTGCTGGTTAAGAGCAGGAGGATGGTTTGAAGAGCGGGCATTTTGATGTGTGAAAGAATGAACGAGTGAAAAGTGAAAAATGGGTGTTTTTGAAAATTCGGGCGCAAAGTTACTGCTTTTTCGGGAGAAAGTATTACCTTTGCACCGAGAAAGTAACAAAGAACGCGTAATTTTATAAAAAAGGTACGCGTGTGCGTGCGAAATGAGCACAAAATGGAATGAACAGCAGATCGTAGAACTGCTTCGCGACGCCAATCGTCGGGAGCAGGCCTTCACCTTGATGGTGGATCATTTCAAGGAACAGCTCTATTGGCAGATCCGTCGGATGGTGCTCTCGCACGACGATGCCGACGATATCCTGCAGAACACGTTCATCAAGGCTTGGACCGGACTTGACGGTTTCCGTGGCGATGCTAAGCTCTCGACTTGGCTCTTCCGTATAGCGAACAATGAGACGCTGAATTTTCTGGAACGCAAGCGTCAGACACTGAGCATCGATGACGAGGCGGCAGTGGGGGTGGCGGCAAGCTTGGAGAGTGACCCCTATTTCGATGGCGACGAGACCGCGCGACAACTACAGGAAGCGATAGCGCAACTGCCGGCTAAACAGCGGCAGGTCTTCAACCTGAAATACTTTGAAGAGATGAAGTACGAGGAGATGAGCGAGGCGCTCGGAACGAGTGTCGGTGCTCTCAAAGCATCATATCATCATGCGGTGAAAAAGATTTCTGAATTTTTCAGTCAACTCGATTAAACCATTTTGCATCTTAACAGTCGAAGAATCAGATAAGACACAAAATTATGATAGAAGAAGATCTCATAAGGAACCATGACACGGGCGTCAATCCTTTCAAAACTCCCGATGGCTATTTTGACAGCTTCACTACGCGACTGATGGAGCGCATGGGGCACGAAGGTCTCATCGAGCAACCTGCTGTACAGCAGAAGACTGAGGCTATCGTTGTGAAGATGAATCCTTTCCGCCGAGCTATACGCTATGCCGCAGCTGCTGTTGTGGCGGGCGTGTGCATTGCAGCCGGAACCTATCTCTACACGCATCAGTCCAATGCAGAGCAAGCTCTCATTGGCGAAGGGTTCGAGATAGCGATGTCCGACGAGGACCTTGACGATGCCTTGGATTACGAGATGGACTATGAAATCCTTAACAACAGTCAGATCGCTTATTATCTGACTGAAGCATATTGATTAACGTTTAAATGTAGAAGATATGAAACGACTGGCTTTAAGTTTGTTGACTGCAATGTTCGCTTTCCTTGTCTGCGCACAGCCTCAAGGGGTAAAGGGACAGCAGGGGCAATCTTCCTTTGATCCTCAGAAGTTCCAACAGATGGTGGAGGAATCGCTGACCAAGGCTGCTGACTTGACGCCCGATGAGGCCAAGGCTTTTTTCCCGCTATACAATGAGATGAAAGATAAGCAGCGCGATATGGGCCGGCAGATTTTCGAGGTGAAGAAAAATGCCTCCAACGGCGATAATAAGAATTACGCTGAAGCTATTCAGAAAATCCACCAGTTGAAGGTGAAGATGGCGGAAATGGAAGCGGATTTCTACAAGAACATCGTCAAGGTGATTCCTGCAGAAAAAGCCTTTAAGGTGATGAAGGCGGAGGATGACTTCCATCGTAAAATGGTGCAGAGACAGCGACGCGATCGTCGCGGAGGCAATGCTCGGCCTGGACAGCATCCCTTACATGAAAATAACCAGCGATGACGCTGATCCGATAAGAGAAGAAAAGCTGATTCAGCACTTTGGCTGAATCAGCTTTTCCGTTTGATATACTAGAGTGAAGTTAATCGTCTTCGAGCAGATTCTTCAGGAAATCGTCGAGCTCTTTGTCGAGCCCCTTGAGCAGCTCCGTGTCGAGAATCATGGTGTCATCATCGACTATATAGATGTCGGACATGGTCTCGCCATCTTCGCCCATCATCACGAATGAGAAGGGGTGCATGATGCTCATTTTCTCTACGAGGTCGCGTATTCCGCTGATACTCTGTTTGATGGCTACGGAGGCGTAGTTGTATAGGTCCTCTTCGGTGGGTTCCAACCACTGATCTACGACAATTCGTGTGAGCTCTTCCATCTCATCATTGAATGCCAGCAACTCGCCGCTCTCGGGCTTCACCTGAAGGTGGATGTCCGTGAGGACGGGATCTGCTGTCGGAGGGAACTTCTCCGTAACCTTACGAATAGCGCGTTGAATCTGCTGGATAGTCTGTGGTGTGGCTTTCATTGCTTTGTCTTTTCTAAAGAAGGCCGGAACAGGATTCCGACCTTCTTTGATTCCTTCATTGCAAGATGTGAGAAAGGATTGATTATTGTTAGTTAGTTTAGTGTCAGCGAATCGAAATCTTACGAACGATTTTTCCGATTTTCAGCATATAGCAACCTTTCTTGAGGTTGAGAGTGATAGTCTTGTCCTCGCTATCGATACGCATCGTGGAAACGCGCACGCCCGTGAGATTATAGATTTCAAGGGTTTGTCCAGCAGCATTAGTGATGTGCAGTTGCGTTCCGTTCAGAGTGAGGGTGATGCCTCCAATCTCAGTCTCTATGCCTTCGTGATCGTCCATGAAATCCATCTCGGCAGGAGCCTCCATTTCGGGTTCGGCTAAAGCTTCAGGCTCTATCTCAGCAGCATGTAGGGGCTGTGTGAAAGGCATTGCGGCAAGTACCAAAAGGATAAAAATATGCTTCATTCTAATGTTGTTTTCTGTTTATTCGACTGCAAATATAGGCTTTTTTTTGATATGCTGCAAATTTTTCTAAGAAAAACGCATAAAATATGCGATTATAAAACGATTTTTAAACCTTCACTGGCCAAAATCGTGTCTGGGAAGATGCTATTTGCCTCTTCAAGCAGGATATTTTCGTCATCGTACCGCGCTGAGAAATGTCCGAGCATCAGACGGGCGGCTTGGGCGTGATGCGCTAATTGTGCGGCCTCGCTGGCGGTGGAGTGTCCGAAGCGAGCAGCCATTGTGTGCTCGGATTCGGCGTAGGTGGCCTCGTGATAGATGAGATCAACGCCATGAAGCCATTCCGCAAGCTGTTCGACGGGCATCGTATCGGAGCAATAGGCATAGGAGCGTACTCGGTCGGGTGGGGTAGTGAGGCGCTGGTGGGGGATGACTTCGCCGTCTGTTGTTGTCCAGTCCTCACCTGCTTTGATGCGATTGATGGCCCAGAGGGGAATATCATAGAAATCTATCATTTCTCGACGGATGTGCGGCAAGCCTGGTTTTTCCTTGATGAGATAGCCGCAGCATGGGACACGGTGGTTGAGTGGCAATGACCATACTTCCATCGAACGATCTTCAAAGATGATACAGTGTTTCAGGGTGTCAACGGCTTCGAAATGGACCTCATAGTCCATGTTCTGACAGAAATTTGCGATGACGCATTGTACGAACGGACGAAGAGTCGAGGGACCATGTACATACAATGGAGCCGTCCTGCCGAGCAGACCCATCGTGGAGATAAAGCCCGGCAAGCCAAACACGTGGTCCCCATGGGCGTGCGTGAGGAAGATATGTGTGATCTTCTGCCAGTTCAAACCCGTGCGGCGCCAAGCTAACTGAGCTCCTTCTCCGCAGTCAAGCAGTAGGAGCTTGTCGCGCACATCGACCACCTGACATGACGGTAGATGCTTCTTTGTCGGAAGTGCTGAACCGCATCCAATGATATGTATCTCAAATTTCTGTGCCATCTTCCCCTCTTCCCTCCTTCATCTCTTATTCATCTTTTTATATTTCATTCTTCACTCTCAAATACTCTTCCAAGCCTGCTTTCCTGAGTTTGCATGCTGGACAGTGGCCGCATCCATCGCCGGGGATGCTGTTGTAGCAGGTCAGCGTTTCGTGACGAATGAGATCCAGTACGCCTAACTTGTCGGCTTTCGCCCACGTCTGTGCCTTATCGATCCACATCAGCGGGGTGTGTATCACGAATTGCTCGTCCATGCCGAGGTTCAGACTGACGTTCAGCGACTTGATGAACGCATCGCGGCAGTCGGGATAACCGCTGTAGTCGGTCTGTGAGACACCTGTCACGAGATGGTTGATGCCCCGCTCACGGGCATAGACAGCTGCCACGGACAGAAAGAAAAGGTTGCGACCTGGCACAAATGTGTTCGGAAGTCTATCCTCGGGCTTGTCTTGATCCATCTCGATGGAGCTGTCCGTCAGCGAGTTGTGCGAGAGCAGGCTGATGAACGAGACATCCATACATTCCCATTCTACATCGCCGCCGCCACAGTTCAGACCGTTTTGGCGAGCCACTTCGCCGGCCTTGGCGGCAATCTGACGCGCCATATCAACCTCCAAGACATGCTTTTGACCATAGATAAAGGTCAAGGCATACACTTTACGAAAGTGCTTCAACGCCCAGAACAGACAGGTTGTAGAGTCTTGACCGCCACTGAAAACCACAAGGGCGGTTTCTTTATTCATTGTCTTCATATTTCTTATCTCATGAGTGAAATTAAAGAAGGCTATATTGTATGCCTTCGTCATAAACATCAGTAGCTTCGCTACGCTTTAACCAACCTACGACACGGATGGTGAATGGAAGTGCAACGATCTCATATAAGGTCTTGACAACAACTTGACTGACCATCATTAGTGCGAGGTTTTCTTTAGGTACTATTCCTCCCAAGGCGATGGGGAAGAAGATAACAGAATCGGCCAACTCGCCTGCGATGGTGGAGGCGATAGCGCGCAGCGAGAAACGGCGGCCTTTGTCGCGAATCTTCATCTTGCTCATCACGTAGGCGTTCAGCAATGATCCCATAATAAAGGCGATAAACGAGGCGAGGGCTACGCGGGGAGCAAGGCCGAACAAGGCGTGGAAGCCTGCGTCGTTCGTCCAATATGGAGCACCTGGGATCAAATCGGCGAGCCAAGCCAGAATCACGAAGGCAAAGTTCATCACGAAGCCCGTCCAGATGATGAGCTTGGCGCGACGATAGCCCCAAACTTCTGTGATGCAGTCGTTGACAACATACGATATCGGGAAGACCAGAACACCTGCCGTCAAGTTTAATGGACCGAATTGTAATTGCTTGGTTGCTAATAGGTTTGCCAATATGAGACAAACACAAAACGTGACGCCCAGCAACATGAACGTCACGCTGACAGTTTCTTTAGATGTTTTCATCAGTTCTTGTTTTGTTAAAGGGGGTTGAGCAAGTACCCCTGCAGTTTGCGGCGGCAAAGGTAGTGTTTTTCCGCGACTTGACCAAGGAAAATGCCCTCGAAATTTGGTGGTGTCGAAAAAACAGCTTATCTTTGCGCCCATAAAAAGAAAATCCTTAACCTATAAACAAACCCTAATCAAGCTTAACCTATAACACCCCCTAATCAAATGGAAAAGATTAAAGGCCTCATTAATGCCCCCTTCACGCCGATGCACGCCGATGGCAGCATCAATCTGTCTATTATTCCCGAGTATGCCGCCTTGCTTCAGCGCAACGGACTGAAAGGTGTGTTTATCAACGGCTCATCTGGCGAGGGCTACATGCTCACCGAGGACGAACGTAAGCAAATTGCCGAAGCATGGATGGATGCGGTGAAAGGCTTTGAAGATTTCAAGGTCATCGTGCATGTAGGCAGTACCTGTGTGCGTTCTTCTAAAAAACTCGCCGAGCATGCTCAGGCTATCGGTGCTTTCGGCATCGGTGCTATGGCACCTCCCTTCCCCAAGGTTAGCCGTATTGAGGAACTGGTGAAGTACTGCGAGGAGATTGCCTGCGGTGCTCCCAATCTCCCCTTCTATTTCTATCATATCCCCGCCTTCAACGGCGCCTTCCTCTCCATGTACGACTTCCTCCAGGCCGTCGATGGTCGTATCCCCAACTTCGCTGGCATCAAATACACCTTCGAGAGTCTCTACGAGTACAACCGTTGTCGCCGCTACAAGGACGGCAAGTTCGACATGCTCCATGGTCAGGACGAGACGATCCTTCCGTGCCTCGCCATGGGTGGAGCTCAAGGTGGCATCGGTGGCACCACGAACTACAATGGCCGTTGCCTCACGGGCATCATCAAGGCTTGGGAAGAGGACGACCTCGAGAAGGCACGCCAACTCCAGAACTACGCTCAGGATGTCATCGATGTCATCTGCCATTTCCGTGGCAACATCGTGGGCGGCAAGCGCATCATGAAGCTCATCGGCCTCGACCTCGGCCCCAATCGCACACCCTTCCAGAACATCACCGACGAGGAGGAAGCCCGCCTGAAAGCCGAACTCGACGCCATCGACTTCTTCAATCATTGCAATAAATAAGAAGAGGAAGATAATGAAAAAAAGAACCTTTGCACTTTTCTTTGGCTTGATCGCTTTTGGCATTAATGCGCATGCTCAGTTCTTTTTGGGTGGCTCAATGGGAATTAGCTATCGTCATGATAGATTTTCTTTGGCATTGAAGCCTAATTTGGGATATGAGTTCAATGAGCGTTGGGCGGTTGGCCTTGGCATAGGCGTGGACTATTTAAATGAAGAATTCTACGGAAATGTAAATCCTTACATTCGTTTCAATTGCTGGAATAATTCGAAGATATTTTTTGATTTAAAAGCGAGCGCAGATGTGTTGTTTAACACGGAAAATGTATCTACATTAGCTGGTTTGAAGCCATCATTAAGATATGCCATTAATGATCATTGGCAAATAGCAGCAGATGTTGCTGTTTTAGGTGTCGATATTTACGATGGAGTCTGTAAGCCTGCTTTTGTCTTTGCGACCTCCAATACTGAACTTACTTTTCTTTATAAGTTTTAGTTTCGTTGCTTTTTAGAACTTCAGCGAATATGAAAAAGTTCTTTTCTCTTTTTGCCTTGGCGATTTTTGTAACCAGTTTATCATTTGCAAATGATACTACTCCCCTCCCTACAAGGGAGGGGCAGGGGGGTGGGTCTTCTCACCGCTTCAATTCCGCCACCTTTACCCCAGCCATTCCCCTTGCAGAGTATGGCGGTCAAGGTGTCAGCGGTGCTTTTGCCGGAATAGTGAAGGCTCCCATGATGTATGATGATGATTATTTCATACTCGTGGCAGGTGGTTGCAACTTCCCCGACATTCCTGCAGCCGAAGGTGGTCAGAAGGTCTTCTACACAGACATCAACGGAATCTCGCTCGAATCGTCTGCTTGGTATAATCCCACGACCTCACAAGCTTATTGGCCAGAGAATAGCGGTCATAGCGGCACTCCGCTTCCCGGCTGGTCGAGACACGGTAATCTTCCTCTCGCCCTTGCCTACGGAGCCAGCGTCACCACGCCCGAGGGGTTAGTCTGTCTGGGTGGTACTGCTGATGGTCAGAAAAGCGAGAATTTTGCAGCCATCCTGACGCTTGGCACCAGTTTTGAGGTAATCACTCGAGCTTTGCCTCCGTTGCCCCGTTCGCTTGACAACTTTGCCGCTGCCTACGGCGATGGCTTTATCTACGTCGCTGGCGGTCAGCACAATGGCATCCCCAATCGCAAAGCCTTCCGTCTGAAATGGCCGTTGCCCTCATCTTGGTTCAATGATCAGACGGGTGCCGCTTGGGAAGAGCTTCCCGATATGCCCGGTCCAATCCGTGTACAGCCCGCTGCCGCTGTTCAGAAAGGTGCCATCGGCTCCAACTTCTACCTCCTTGGCGGCTATGATCCCCGCCATGCCAAAGCTGTTGCCAACGGCATCTATTACGATACAAGAAAAGGTGAGTGGTTTGCCACCTCTCTAATGGAAACTGCTCCCTCCCTCACAGGGAGGGCTGGGGGTGGGTCTCTTGTTGGCGCCTCCGCCATCCCTTCCGGCGCAGCCCATATCCTCTGCTTTGGTGGCGTCAACAAAGACATTTTCGAAGCCGCCTTGGAGCGTAACGCCCTCATCGCTGACACCACCACGAAAGCCGATCAACTTGCAGCCCTGCGCGAGGAAGCCTACTCTTATATGACCCAGGATCCAGCATGGTACAAGTTCCGCCGTTCCATCCTCATCTATCACACCGTCACCGATTCGTGGGCTGAAGTATTCGATAGCCCCCTCATCGCCCGTGCTGGAGCTAGTTTGGTGCCGTTGGCTTCGCCTTCCGGTTCTCTTTCCGCCCTCGTCATCAACGGCGAAGAGAAGCCCGGCGTCCGCTCCTCTGATGTCACCCGCGTCGATATCACCTACACCGCTCACTTCGGTTGGCTCAACTGGACGGTTCTCATCCTCTACCTCTTAGGTATGGTCTATCTCGGTTATTACTTCATGCGCCGTGCCTCCAAGTCTTCCGACGATTTCTTCAAGGGTGGCGGTCGCATCCCATGGTGGGCTGCCGGCATCAGTATCTTCGCTACGATGCTCTCAGCTATCACCTACATGAGTATCCCCGCCAAGGCATACGCCACCGACTGGACCTACTATCCCATGCAGATTTGCATCCTACTGGTCTCGTTCCCCGTCATCAAGTACTACCTTCCCTTCTTCCGACGCCTGAACGTGACCACCGCCTACGAGTACCTTGAGCGCCGCTTCAACAGCGCCACCCGCCTCATGGCCTCCATCCTTTTCATCGTCTTCATGGTTGCGCGCACGGCCCTCGTCCTCTTCCTGCCGTCGCTGGCCATGACTGCCGTCACGGGCATCAATATTTATATATGTATTGCTCTGATGGCCCTTATCACCATCCTCTACTGCACCATGGGTGGCGTCGAAGCTGTTGTATGGGGCGATGTCATTCAAGGTATCATTCTTGTCGGCGGTGCTATACTTGCTGCTGTCTATCTCATTGTGAACACAGGTGATAACGGAGCCTCGGACTTCTGGCAGATTGCTACCGACCACGACAAGTTCCGCCTTTTCCTCTTCGACCCCGAACACCCGTTCGACTTTGTCAACGCCACGTGGTGGGTGGTCATCCTTGGTGGTTTGGCCAACAACCTCATCTCGTACACCTCCGACCAGACGGTCATCCAGCGTTACCTCACCACTTCCGACGAGAAGAGCGCAGCACGCGGTATCCTCACCAACGGCCTCATGTCAGTCATCGTGACCATCGCATTCTTCACCATCGGCACGGGTCTCTACACCTTCTTCAAGACCCATCCTGCCGAGTTGGATATCACGATGGCCAAGGGCGATGCCATCTTCCCGTTCTTCATGATGAGTCAGCTGCCCGCCGGTCTCGCTGGCCTCCTCATCGCCGCCGTCTTTGCTGCCACGATGTCCACCATCGCCTCCAACATCAACTCCATCTCCACCGCCTTCACGGTGGATCTATGGTCAAAGTGGACAGCCCGTAAGAAGGCTGCTGCCGTTCCCGAGGATTCTAGCTCTTCCGTTCGCACCGCCCGCATCGCTGGCATCTGTGCCGGACTTATCGGCATGGCTATCGCCTGGCTCATGGCTACCGTAGATATCCAGTCGCTTCTCGACTACTTCAACACCATCCTCGGCCTCCTCAGCGGTGCCATCGGCGGCCTGTTCCTCATGGGTATCTTTTTCCCGCGCATCGGTTCGAGGGCTGCCCTCATCGGCTTCCTCTGCGGCACTGCTACGGTCTTCTACATGAACTTCTGCACGCAGGCCAACTTCCTCCTCTTCGGCTTTGTCTCCATGCTCGTCAGCGTCCTCGTCGCCCTCCTCCTCAGTGTATTCATGCCACAAAAGAAGGAGCAACCCGGCCTTACCTGGAAGACATTACCAAAAGAATAAAAACGTTATGGAGGCTATTGGTTTTCATATGGTTGCCTTTCATGTGTAATAGGTTTTATATTACTTATATTGTTTACTCTAAAATAACAAAATTGAATCATGGATTTTAAGAAACTATCTGATTTATACAAGTCCGAACTTCTTGACCGCGTGGTTCCCTTCTGGCTCAACAAGTCTCAGGACAAGGATTTCGGCGGCTATTTCACCTGCCTTAACCGTGACGGTAGCGTCTTCGACACCGACAAGTTCGTGTGGCTCCAAGGTCGCGAGGTGTGGATGTTCTCCAAGCTCTACAACACCGTCGAGCCCCGTCAGGAGTGGCTCGATGCCGCCATCCAAGGTGCCGAGTTCCTGAAGAAGCATGGCCACGACGGCAACCTCAACTGGTACTTCGCTCTCGACAGGGAAGGGCATCCTTTGGTAGAGCCCTACAACATCTTCTCCTACACCTTTGCCGTCATCGCCTTTGGACAGCTCTCCATCGCCCTAGCTTCCGCAGGCGACAAAGCGCGTTCAGAAGAGTACGCCTCCATCGCCAAGCGCACCTTCGACATCGTCCTCTCCAAAGTAGATAACCCCAAGGGCCGCTGGTCGAAAGCCTCCCCAGGTGCCCGTGCCCTCAAGACCTTCGACCTCCCCATGATCCTTTGCAACGTTGCCCTTGAGATAGAGCCCTTGCTCGAACCCGCTTTCCTGCAGAAGGCCATCGACGACTGCCTACACGAGGTCATGGATGTCTTCTACCGTCCAGAGCTCGGACTCATCGTGGAAGCCTTGGGCAAGGATGGTAATCTCGTCGATTGCTTCGATGGACGCAAACTCAACCCAGGGCACGCTATCGAAGCCATGTGGTTCGTCATGGATCTCGGCAAGCGCCTCAATCGTCCTGAACTCATCGAGAAAGCTGTGCAGATCTGCCTACAGGAAGTCGAGTACGGCTGGGACAAGGAGTTCGGAGGCATCTTCTACTTCATGGATCGCCTTGGCCATCCGCGCCACGAGCTCGAATGGGATCAGAAACTCTGGTGGGTGCACCTCGAGACCCTCATCTCCCTCATCAAGGGCTACCAGCTTACGGGTAACCCCAAGTGTCTCGAATGGTTTGAGCGCGTCCACGACTACACCTGGAGCCACTTCCGCGATGCTGATTATCCCGAGTGGTACGGCTATCTCAACCGTCAGGGCGAAGTGCTCCTGCCCTTGAAGGGAGGCAAATGGAAGGGCTGCTTCCACGTTCCCCGTGGTCTCCTCAACGTTTGGAAGATCCTCGAAGAACTATCCAGCAGAGCGTGACATAGCAATGGAATATATGTCACAGGAAGGCTACGACAAGCTCGTAGCTGAGTTACGCTATCTGGAGACCGTCGAATATCCCAGGGTCAAGGAGGCACTCATCGAAGCACGTGACAAGGGTGACCTCAGCGAGAACTTCGAGTACCATGCTGCACGTCGCGAGCAGGCACGTCTTCTGGGGCGGATTCGCTTCAAGCAGCGCGTGTTGGAGTTTGCCCGTGTCATCGACACTAAACGTCTGGGCTCTGACTCTGTTGGTCTGCTCACCACGGTGGAACTGACCAACTTGGGCAACAATGCCCACATGAGTTACACCATCGTGAGCCCTCATGAGGCCAACCTTCAGGAGAAGAAGATCTCCATCAAATCACCCATCGCACAGGCCCTGTTGGGTAAGAAAATGGGCGATGTCGTGGAAGTTCGTGTTCCTGCAGGAATACAGAAGTTCCGCATTGATAACATCCAATTATAAAAATACTGATTATGGATCGCGAACAAGACCATCTGCACTCGCTCGGCAAGAAGACCGACTACCCCTTCGACTACGCTCCGCAGGTTCTGGAGAGCTTCGAGAACCGTCATCCCGACAACGATTACTGGGTGCGATTCAATTGTCCGGAGTTCACTTCGTTGTGTCCCATCACGGGACAACCCGACTTTGCGGAGATACGCATCAACTACATCCCGGCACAGCGTATGGTGGAAAGCAAGAGCTTGAAACTCTATCTCTTCAGCTTCCGCAACCACGGCGACTTCCACGAGGACTGCGTCAACACCATTATGAAGGATCTCATCCGCCTCATGCAACCCAAGTACATTGAGGTGCTCGGTCTCTTCACTCCCCGTGGGGGCATCAGCATCTATCCATACGCCAACTACGGTCAGCCAGGCACGAAATACGAGGAAATGGCCCACTTCCGTCTTCTCCACCACGACCTCTGAGTTTTGCTGAAATAACCTTTTTTATCATCAATCATAAACAACTACTTCTTATGTCAACAGGAAATGTTAGGCCAGAGGGTATGGACCGGATAACAACCCCCGCCTTGGCGCAAAAATTCATCGAAGAACAAGTGAAAGAGCTCAGGGCTCAGATCGGCGACAAGAAAGTGCTGCTTGCGCTCTCAGGTGGTGTCGATTCATCCGTCGTGGCGGCTCTCTTAATCAAGGCTGTGGGCAAGCAGTTAGTGTCAGTTCATGTGAACCACGGATTGCTACGCAAGGGTGAGCCCGAACAGGTAGTCCGCGTCTTCCGCGACGAACTGGATTCCAACCTCGTCTATGTAGATGCTACCGACCGCTTCTTGGACAAGCTGGCTGGGGTCGCTGATCCCGAACAGAAGCGCAAGATCATCGGTGCTGAGTTCATTCGTGTGTTCGAGGAAGAAGCCCGCAAGCTGGAGGGGATCAGTTTCCTGGCACAGGGAACCATCTATCCTGACATCGTGGAGTCTGGCCCCGTCAAGTCTCATCATAATGTGGGCGGTCTGCCTGATGACTTACAGTTCGAACTGGTGGAGCCCATCAAATTGCTCTTCAAGGATGAAGTGCGCGTTGTGGGAAAGGAGCTTGGCCTGCCTGACAATATGGTGTATCGTCAGCCCTTCCCCGGCCCCGGGCTCGGCGTCCGTTGTACTGGTGCTATCACTCGCGACCGTCTGGAGGCTCTCCGCGAGAGCGATGCGATTCTGCGCGAGGAGTTTGCCAAAAACGGACTTGAAGGTAAGGTGTGGCAGTACTTCACCATCGTTCCGGACTATAAGTCAACAGGTGTGAAGGACGATAAGCGGAGTTGGGACTGGCCCGTCATCATTCGTGCGGTGAACACTCGCGATGCTATGACCGCTACCATCGAGGAGATCCCCTACGCTTTGCTGCATCACATCACGCATAGAATCGTGACCGAAGTCCCCGGAGTGAATCGTGTGCTCTATGATCTCACCCCGAAACCTACGGGCACCATAGAGTGGGAATAAACCCATAAGGGTTTTCGCGAAAAGCCCTAAGGGTTTCGGGCAAAACTCTTAGGGCTTTTTGCAAAAACTCCTATAAGATCAAAGATTGTTGAAGAATAACGTGAACTTAGACCTATAGCATCAATTAGATGTTTGGCTTCATCACTACCTTGATGCTCTTTATTTTGTGAGTGACGGTGTAGGTGACGGCATTCGAACGAAGCCGAAGGTAGTGCGACCATTGTCACAGCGGCGCACGAGGAGTTTAGCGGCAAAGTCAGCATCTGTGAAGCCAGCATCCTTGGTGCGGAAAGTAAGGATGAGATCGTCACCATCGATATGGGAGGAGAGATGTGACGCTCCACCACCGTAGTCAACGACATGGGGTGAGCCGAAGCGAAGTGTCGTGAGGTCGAGGTCGCGCTGCGGCAGGAAACCCTCCTCGGCACGGATGCGGAGGGCTATTTTGCCTTTTGTTCGTGCATTTTCCAGTGCAAGCAGCAATCCCGGGTCAAGCGGGATGCAGATGTTCTTGGAACTGTGGCGATCGAAGGGCTTGTCCTCCCATTTGATGGTGTCGATGACAGCGAAGTTAGCCTGCACGGCACGTCCCTCGCTGTCCTGTACGATACGCATCCGCTCGTATTTGAACCAATGCTCTTGCACGCCGTCTTTGTGGAGTGCTATGCCTGGCATATATGCCTCGCCGTCATCTACCGTCCATTGAAGTCCGTCGCCGGAACGCAGGTAGTAGGCAATGCGTCCGAGCCAATCGTTGACGATGAGGTGGTACTGCACGGAATCGCGCCAAAGCACAGGATCCTCGAAGCGGCCTTCCACGCGCGGATAGACGCTACCATCGGACACCTGCTTCCAAGTGCTCAGGCCGTCGTCACTCATCCAGATGCCGCCACCACGACACACCATGAGCCAGCCGCCATCGGGCCGGCGTGCGAAGCTAAGGTTGGATAATCCCTCGATGACGGGTTTGCCCTGTGGGTCAAAGTCATACTTGCCATATTCCCACGGCCCGTCAAGGCTCTTCGATGTGTAACGCCCATCGATGACATACACAACCCATGTACTGTCGGCTGTCTGGTAGATCTCTGGATTGTGGCCGCGTCCCACCACGTCACGCGGACGGAAGGGACCATGCATGGTAGGACCTACGGCATGGATCACCCACGACCGCGACCATTCCATGTGGCCTTTCCGCGCACCTTCGGGCCATGCTGCGACAAACTGATGCCAGAGACCGTCCTCGCCCTGCACAATATTGCCGCCCCAATAGCTCCACCGTGCATCCTCGATGCCGTTATCCACGAGACGTGGACGAACAGAGTCAGCACCCCACACGTCGCTGCGCAGGTCACAGCCTTCCATGGGCATGAAGCGATCCATAAATCTTGCCCCAACCACAAGACTATCCCAACGCGCAGGACGCTGACGTTCTGTGATTTGTGAGTGTGCCCCAACCAGCGGGAGAAGCACTAATGAAGTGATGAGTAATTGTTGTTTTAAGAATCTCTTCTTCATCTGGATTATTGCAGCGTGCCTGCCTCAGCCTGCTGGATCATCTCGGGGCTGGCATAGAGATAGACTTCCACGCGGCGGTTCTGAGCCTTGCCGGCAGCTGTACTGTTGTCAGCCACAGGGTTGTCCTCGCCGAGTCCGACGACTTCCTTGATCTGCGTGTCGGTGACGCCCTGCTTCAAGAGGTAGTTGCTGACGGCAGTTGCGCGCTGCTGCGAGAGCACGAGGTTCTTCTGCTTGCTCTCTTCGGCTGTACTTTTGCTCCAGCCCTGATTGTCCGTGTAGCCGATGATGCCAACGCTCATGAGATTGTTGGGAATCAGGACGTTGACGGCGAAGTTGGAGAGCGAACTCTGTGCTACTGCATTCAGTACGGACTTGCCCGTCTGGAAGAGGATTCCGCTGTCGAAAGTCACCTTCACAGCCTCGTAGCCATTGCCGTCCACGATCTCCTCGACCTGTGCGTTGGCAATCTTCTCAGCTTCGGCCTTGGCCTTGTCCATCTTGCGACCGATGAGGATGCCGGCGGTCGTGCCTACAACAGCACCAGCTGCGCCTGCGATGGCTCCTACTTTTGTCTTGTTTCCGCTTTTGGCGAGGATGGCTCCGAGGGCTGTGCCGAGAGCTGCGCCGCTGGCGCCTCCGATGATACCGCCCTTAGCGGTATTGCTCATTCCACAAGAGTCCAGCATCAGGACAGCACACAATCCGAGGGCGTAATACTTTAATCCTTTCATAGTTTTTTTAAAGAGTTTGGTGAATAATAGAAGTTTTGTTTTGCTTTTCGAGTGCAAAAATACATATTTTCTCAATACAATGAATCAAAACAGCCGAAATAATGCGTTTCTTTGGTGATATTTCACTAACTTTGCGCCCGAAAAACGTTTAACAGACCCTTAACCCTTAAACTTTAAACTTTATAACTGCGGCAGAACCGCACTTTCAAATATGGCAAAAGAACTAAAAAATCTCACCAAACGCAGCGAGAACTACTCGCAATGGTACAACGAACTCGTAGTGAAAGCTGACCTCGCTGAGCAGAGCGACGTCCGCGGATGTATGGTCATCAAGCCTTACGGCTACGCCATCTGGGAGAAAATGCAACGTATCCTCGATGATATGTTCAAGCAGACGGGCGTGCAGAACGCCTACTTCCCCCTGCTGATTCCCAAGAGCTTCCTTTCACGCGAGGCCGAGCATGTGGAGGGCTTCGCCAAGGAATGTGCCGTGGTGACGCACTATCGATTGAAAACCAATGAGACACACGACGGCGTGGTGGTTGATCCCGAGGCAAAGCTGGAAGAGGAGTTGATCATCCGTCCCACCTCAGAGACCATCATCTGGAACACGTATAAGAACTGGATCCACTCGTACCGCGACCTGCCTTTGCTGATCAACCAATGGGCAAACGTCATGCGTTGGGAGATGCGCACACGTCTGTTCCTGCGCACGGCAGAGTTCCTCTGGCAGGAGGGTCACACGGCTCACGCTACCCGCGAGGAGGCCGAGGAGCGCGCACGTCAGATGCTGGGCGTTTATGCCGACTTCGCCGAGAAGGTGATGGCTGTGCCCGTCATGCAGGGCGTGAAGAGCGAGACGGAGCGTTTCGCAGGGGCTCTCGACACCTACACCATCGAGGCTATGATGCAGGACGGCAAGGCATTACAGAGCGGCACCAGCCACTTCCTTGGTCAGAACTTCGGCAAGGCATTCGATGTGCAGTTCCTCAACAAAGACAATCAACCTGAGTACGCTTGGGCGACGTCGTGGGGCGTCTCTACCCGTCTGATGGGTGCGCTCATCATGACGCACTCCGATGACAACGGTCTTGTGCTGCCTCCCGCATTGGCTCCCATCCAGGTGGTGCTGATTCCTATCTATAAGACCGAGGAACAGCTGGATGCCATCCGCACGAAGCTTGCTGCTATTGCCGATGAGCTGAAGGCACTTGGCATCAGCGTCAAGCTCGATGACAACGACCAGAAGCGTCCGGGCTTCAAGTTTGCCGACTACGAGCTGAAAGGTATTCCCGTGCGCCTCGTCATGGGCGGTCGCGATCTCGAGAACGGCACCATCGAACTCATGCGCCGCGACACGCTCGAAAAGGAAACCGTATCTGTTGACGGTATTGCCGCAACAGTCAAACAAGTTCTCGATGATATGCAAACAGCTATCTTCGAGAAGGCGCGCAAATACCGTGACGAACATATCTTTGAGTGCGAGAACTACGAGGAGTTCAAGGATCGCGTCAAGGACGGTGGCTTTTTCCTCTGCCATTGGGACGGTACCCCCGAGACCGAGGCAAAGATCAAGGAGGACACGCAGGCCACCATCCGTTGCGTGCCTTTCGCCTTCGAACAGACACCCGGCACAGACATGGTCAGCGGCAAACCAGCTAAGTACCGTGTACTTATCGCAAGGTCGTACTGATGCGCTGGCTTCCTACCTTATTTGCAGCTGAATCCATCCCAAGTGCCATGATCACTTTCGTGGCACTTCTGATGTTTCTGCAACTTGGGATAGGATGGGAGTGGAGTACGTTATTGTGTGGGCTGCTCTCTCTGCCGTGGGTGTTGAAGTCCTTCGTGCGTGAGAAGGTGCGTCGCGTAGGGCGATTTGCCATAGTGCTACGCATCATCGAGGCCTGCATCTTCGGCACTCTTGTAGCTTCGGCTTTCTCGTTCTCCACTTCAACGAGCTGGCGCATAGAACTGATTTTTATAACCTTATTGGTGCTCTGTATGTTCTGCGCCTGGCATGAGTTGGCTGCCCGTATGTACTACGAACGTATGCTGCGTCCCCAGGAACAACGCATCTATAATGCGCCAAAGATGTTCTTCTCGCAGGCCAGCACTGTGATTACGTATGGCGCTATGATCATGGTGGTTGGAGCCCTTGAGGTTTTCTACCATAACCGCCGTCATGCCATCACGCTCTCGTGGAGCACAGCCATCTATCTCTTGGCCGGTTTCTATCTCCTGTTGTTCCTGTACAACTTCTTCGTTCTTCGTTCGCCACGTGTGGGCGACCGCCACCAAAGCGAGACACTTCGCTCAGCCGTTCGAGCTGAAGTTCACGTCATCGACCGGATCCTGCACAAGCGTCATTGGCTGTCGATCATTGCCTGCCTCTTTTTCTATCTGTTGCCGCAGTCGTTACTGTTCTACACGCGCGTACTCTTCTTATATGCCCCCCACAGCCAGAGCGGTCTGGGATGCACGTTGCAATGGATTGGCCTGGCTCAAGGTACGGTTGGTGTGGTTGCTTTCTCAGCTGCGCTTGGCTTCGGATATTGGCTGGAACGTCAGCCGCGCTACTATCGTTTCAACAAGGCGGCGTTCTTGTTGATGGGCATTTCGCCCTTGGTCTATCATGCGATGACTTTATGGCCACCTGCTACACTTGGTTGGTTATGTGTAGCAACCTTCGTGGCGCAGGCAGCTTTCGGCTTGGGCTTGAATGCCTGCTTCCCCTTCGTCCGTTATATCTCCGGAGAGCGTTACCGCAGCACCATCAACTACCTCTACATCCCTCTCGTCTCGCTGGTTATGTTGCCTGCCATAGCCGCTTCCGGTTGGCTCGTAGCACATCTCGGCTTCCATCTCTTCTTCGCTTTGGATGTTCTCCTGCTCGTGCCCTCCGTCATCGCCGCCTTCTACGGCACTCATCTCATAGCCGCTTCATCGCAAGTCACATCACCCTATTCGCATAATAACTCTGATGAAAATGAAAAATAAGCCATACGCTTGGGTGCCTTCGCTTTATATCGCTGAAGCACTCCCTTACGTTGCCGTGATGGTTATTGCCACGACGATGTACAAACGTCTCGGACTCTCCAACACAGATTTGGCTCTCTACACCTCATGGCTCTACCTACCGTGGGTCATCAAACCGCTCTGGAGCCCATTTATCGCAGCCGTCAAGACCGAACGTTGGTGGGTGCTGCTGATGCAGCTGCTCATCGGTGCTGGTTTCGCGGGTATAGCCTTCACATTGCCTACGACTTTCTGGCTGCAGGGAACTTTGGCTTTCTTCTGGATTCTCGCCTTTGCCAGCGCGACCCACGACATCGCAGCCGACGGTCTGTATATCCTCGGTCTCTCCACCCACGACCAGAGTCTGTATGTCGGCATCCGTTCCACCTTCTATCGCATCGGCACCATCTTTGGTCAGGGACTTCTGGTGATGTTTGCCGGTTGGCTCGAACGCTCCAACTCCGTACCAATGGCTTGGAGCATCTCCTTCCTGGTTCTAACTGGCCTGTTCTTGGTGCTGTGGTTGTGGCATAATGTGGCGTTGCCAAACTCTCCGGACACTCCCCACGCCCTCCCTGTTAGGGAGGGAGCGGAATGTTCTGAGCAGGGGTCCGCTTTCTGGCTTGCCCTCAAGACATTTTTCACCAAACCCCATATTGTGCCAGCCCTTCTCTTCATGCTCCTCTTCCGTTTTCCCGAGGGACAGTTGGTGAAGATTGCCAATCCCTTCCTCTTGGATAGCGCAGAGGCGGGTGGCCTCGCCTTATCCACTGAGGCCGTGGGCTTTGTCTATGGCACCATTGGCATCATCGGACTCACCATTGGTGGCATCCTCGGCGGCTGGTGCGTCTCGCGTCATGGTCTGAAGCGTTGGCTCTGGCCTATGGTATTAAGCATCTCGCTGCCCGACCTTGTTTATGTGTTCCTTGCCTACGTCGCTCCGTCGTTTAGCCCTGTCTTTGCGGCATCCACAGACTTTTCCATCCTCAATCTCCAATTTGCTGTTGTCAATCTCTGTGTTTTCATCGAGCAGTTTGGCTATGGTTTCGGTTTCACAGCCTATATGCTCTATCTTGTCTATTTCTCTCAGGGCGAGCGCTCTACGGCTGTGTTCAGCATCTGCACCGCTTTCCAGGCACTTGGCATGATGATTCCAGGAATGATAGCAGGATGGCTGGCCGATCAGCTCGGCTATCTCCATTTCTTCTGGTGGGTCATCGGTTGCTGTCTCGTCACCTTCGCTGTCTCGGCCTTCATCAAGATTGATCCCAAGTACGGCATCAAGGAGAAGGAATAGACATGCGGACGCTGCCTTCGAAGCAGATGCTGCCATAGAAAACTGAAGAAGCCTCCCTTTTGGGGAGGCTTTCTTGGTTCAGTCGAGTAGAGGAGAGCTTACTTCACCTTGGCAACGATAGCCTTGAAGGCTTCGGTGTGGTTCATGGCGAGGTCAGCGAGCACCTTGCGGTTGATCTCGATACCAGCCTTGTGGAGAGCTCCCATGAGCTGGCTGTAGCTCATACCTTCGAGACGAGCGGCAGCGTTGATACGCTGGATCCACAGCGCACGGAAGCTGCGCTTCTTGTTCTTGCGGTCACGATAGGCGTAGGTCAGACCTTTCTCCCAAGTGTTCTTGGCAACGGTCCAGACGTTTTTGCGGGCACCGAAGTAGCCGCGAGTGAGCTTCAGGATTCTCTTTCTCTTTGCACGTGAAGCGACGTGATTTACTGATCTAGGCATAATTTTGTTTGTTTTTTGAACGTAGGCGGGTTTTTGTTTAGTTGACGAGTTGACAAGTTGTTTAGTTGACGAGTTGTTACTTTATCTACTTGTTTACTAGTTTACTTGTAAACTTGTTTACTATTAAAACCACTTTTAGCTGCTCAACGTTCGGTTTGACTTTGGGTGATTCCTTTTCAGAAATACTTGTTTAACTCTCTATCCTGAAGTGGATTAGCGAAGAAGGAGGAGTTCGCGAACTTGCTTGCGGTTAGCTGTCTCAACGAGGTCAGCCTTCTGCAGGTTGCGCTTCTGTTTCTTACCTTTCTTTGTCAGGATGTGGCTGTGATAAGCGTGGTGA
>CAJORF010000053.1 GCA_905236985.1 uncultured Bacteroidaceae bacterium
CCGCCACTTTTACAAGGAAGCCTCCGAGAGCGATCTCGGAGGCTTTTTCTTGTTGTGACGGTAACACACTCCCACGGGTGAGTGGCGCCCCATTATCATCTCTCGTCTGAACACGCAACACCTTTCACCCCTTCACTCGCCACTGTGGCAGCGGGATGAAGGGGTGAAGGGTGTTGAGAGTTCAAAACATTTTCTTACGAACTGACCTTAGAGAGGTGATACGCCGGAAGTGGTTGGAGGAATGGATTTGATGCTGCCGTCGGGGTCATAGAACATCGGTTCAGCAATAATGGAGCGGCTGTAGCTGGTGCCGTCGGGCAGACCGCCGTTGTGGGAGAAGAAAATCCACTGGCCGCGGAAGTTGACGATGGCGGGATGCGTGGTGTTGGAGTTGCCTGCTATCTCGCTGATGATTCCCATGGGCGTGTAAGGGCCGCCGATGTGGTCGGCGACGGCGTAGGCAATCTTCTCGGGCCATTCGGAGGCGTAGGTGAGGTAGTACTTGCCGTTGTACTTGTGTACCCAGGGAGCCTCGGTGAAGCGGGGCACGTCGATCTGATGGATGTCGCCGTCGATCTCAATCATGTTGTCCTTCAACTTGGCATAGTAGCACTGGCCGTTGCCCCAGATGATATAAGGTGTACCGTCGTCGTCAATGAGGATAGCGGGGTCGATGACGCACCAGCTGTGGCGTGATGCAAAGCAGTCCTCCTTGGTGAGCAGGGGCTTGCCGAGCGCATCCTTGTAGGGACCTGTTATTTTGTCGGCCACGGCTACGCCGATGCCACACCAGTTAGTAGAAATATACCAATAATACTTGCCATCCTTACCCTTGGCTACGTGTCCGGCGTATGCTTGCTTGCTGGAGGCCCACCTGAACTCGTCGATGTGGAGTGGCGAGGGATGTTCTGTCCAATGCTTCATGTCGCTGGTAGAGTAGAGGAGCCAGTCCTTCATGATGTAGCCCATCTGGTTGCCTTCCATGTCGTGACCAGCAAAGAGCCAGAGCGTGTCGCCTTCCACGAGGACAGCGGGGTCGGCGGTGTGCTTGTCACGGATGATGGGGTTGCCGCTCGACTCGAACTCGTGTGTGAGGACGTAGCCCCATTTCTGCTGCACGCGCTCCAGTTCCTCTTGCGTCAGCGCGATGACGGAGCCATGGCGCGGGAAGAAGTTCTTGCGGAACGACTGCGGCTCCTTGGTCCAATGAATGAGGTCCGTGGAGGTTTGATATTCGTAGCGACCGGAGCCGTAGAGGTCGTACATCAAGATAAATTGATGATTGACGATTTGACCTACAGCATCCTGTGGATTTAATGCGAAGACACTGCTACCCTCCACATGTGTTTTGGTGCCAGCGTAGGCATCGAGGTACTTGAAGTCCTCCTTCCACGGTCCCAGCAAGTTCTTTGATGTAGCCTGCTGGATGCCGTTGATGAACTCCTTGCCGTTAGTGTCCTTTGTGTTGCCCTTGTAGAAGAGATGGTATTTGCCGTTGGCGTAGAAGATATCATTGTCGATGCTGCCGTATTTGGCTGCGAAGAGCTGCTTGGGTTCGCTTTCGAAGGCGGTGAAGTCGGGGTTGGCGTAGGCGTAGTAGGTGATGAGACTCTGTCGGTTGTCGTTGGTGCGCTGAAGGGTGAAATAGATCATGTATTTCTTCGCCTTTCGGTCGTAGATAGTCTGCGGTGCCCACACCCAGTAGGCATCGCTGAACGCGGGCCAGTCCTTGCCCAGATTGATCTTGGCGTGCGACCAGTTCACCAGATCCTTGGACTTCATGAGCACAATGCCCGGATTATCCTTCCATCCATTCTTGGCCACGAACATATCCGTGGCTACGATGTAGTAGCAGCCGTCTTCGCCTCTAAGAATGTGTGGGTCACGAATGCCGCCGCTCTCGCTGATGGTGTCGCTGGCAATAATCGGTCGGTTATTGTTTAGCGCATACCAATTCTGTGCGTCCTCGCTCACAGCAAAGCGCAACTGTTCCTGTAGGTGCTGGTCGCCGCCGCCCTCGAAATAGGCGAACAAATAGCCTGCAAACTGCGGTTCTTTCATCATCTGCTGATTCGCTTGTACACCAAGTGTCAGGAGGAATAGCAATGACGTGGTCAGAATCTTTTTCATATTTCTATTGATAGTCGTGGAGTCAGTTCCTTATTCATCCATGAATCCGAGGGAAAGTTGTTGGGCAGGACGTGCTTTCTTTTTTGGCTTGATTTGTTTAAAATGATATTTTCGGAACTTGTCCAATTTACGCTGTTTGTTTAGCGTCTCGTGATACCATTTCATCAGTTGTGGCTCCTCACTGTTTGTCGGCAGTCGATGATGCTTCTCTTGGAAGTCACGCAGGGCTTGGCATCGTGCGGCAAAGGTGGCTTCGCGCTCGTAATGAGGATATTGGTAAGGTGGAATGTCAGCCATGCCCTGATGATATCGAGCGTATTCCTCTTTTGTCACGTGGAGTTTCTGGGTATATTTTCGTAGGGTGTAGCTGAGTACGCCTTCGATGCCCGTCTTTCTGGAGGAATACGGCCATCGCTGATTCTCTTGGATGAAACGGTGCATGGTAGCGATGGCTCCCTCAACGGTGAGTGTTGACCACCAAAAACGTTCGGGGTAGTCGCGTGTGGCCAGACCGACGAAGCTGGTGGTGGATGTACTTTCTTCTGTAAAGAAATATTTCAGGCGTCCATCTATGACCGCCAGATAGATGGTGGCTTCGCAGCTCTTTAGTGTTGAGTTGCTTCGTGTTTCGAGCATTTTACGGCTCAACTTCTCCATCGGCCAGGGCTCTTCGGCATCCATGAGCAGCTGAACGGCCAAGTCACCGAGTGCACCTGAGAAACGCTGCCATTCACACAGCTGATAGGTTGATTTCCTGCCCACGGCCTCGAAGCGCTGGTCTGCCAGCATATAACTGCGGATGAAGGAGCTGTCGGTGTGATGATCGTCGGGGTGCAGCAGGAGGAACTCCTCGTGGATCTCATCTATGGTCATCGCTTCTCCCCGGCGTTTCAGGATCTCATATATCTCCTGGCCGTAATTGAGGTGGTTGGGTACGATGACGACCTCGTCGCCCTCGATTTTGAGGTATGACAGGAGTGGAATCACCTGTTTCAAAATATTCAGGACTTCTGCACGTGTTCCTTCATCGGTTCCCGGCTTGAAGTAATCCTTGGCGATTTCCGATAAGGAATACCTTTTCTCTACAATTCTCCATAGGTTGGCTTCGTGCCCCAGTTTTTTCAGGAACGCCGTGTAGCGGAACACATCCAGCCGGAGGTCGTAGGCAAAGAGCACTTCCGGATGCTGCCACGGCAATTCTTTCGAGCGATGTCCGTTGGCTGTTGCCCCGTTGTTCATGAGTGCGATGATGCCTATTGGGCGTGCGATGGCCAGAATGGAGAGTCCGGCGTAGAAACTCAGCTTGCCGAGTTGTTCCTGCTTGCACAGTTCAGCCCAATGCGTATTGGCTTCCGTGAGCAAAGGCTTATGGAAGCACTCCTCGGTGGCCCAACGCTCGCTATTCCATAGGGCAGGAACGTCTTTCGGGGTAGCTGCCGTCATCTTGGAGAGCTGACGCACGCGCTCAAACGTCAAGCCATATTCAACAGACAAGGCTTGCATAGCTTCAAACTCTCCCAACACGCCATTGATTCTTGCGAATGTCTGCGAGTTGCGGTCTTTGGCATGACGGAAGTAGCAGAGGGCAATGTACCAGACTGGATAGCGCTTTTTCTTTTTGAAGAACTTGGCTACGAATGTTTGCTCCTCGATGGTGAGGAATGGATAGTCGGAACTGATCGGGTTTGTGGCTGCGATGGGAATGCCCTTGGCGCGCAGCAAATATTCCGACTTAAATTGTTCGAGGAAATTCTGAATCCGTTGAACCATCAGGCGTCCGGCACCATTCCATTTCCAGATGAGTGCAGGATTGTTGATGTATGTCTCTGCTTTCCTGTAGCTTTTGATGTTGTTGCGAATGAGGTTGCGCGCTCGCATATTGCCGATCTCTTCCGTCATCTGGTCGAAGATGAACTGAATCCGCCGTTCCATCTTCTCGCTGTGACGTGGGAAGGTAAACTTCGTCTCACTCGGAATCTCGTAAAGGAAAGAGGCGCCTCCGTCGGTATCTTCAACATCGTTAGTCGATTGTTCCTGCAAGTGTTCGTAGAAGATTCTCAGATTCCGCAATATGGTTTCAATGTAGATCGCAGTCTGATCGCCACAGAAGGGGATGCGTCTGACGTCAGCCTCTCCTCTCATGAGCGGCAATAAGCGCCTGTCCACGTCGCTCACCATCCACGCCACGATGTTCTTGACCCGCACGCTCATGCCCTCAGATAGTTGATGGCATTTGGTAATAAGTTGATCGTTTTCCTTAGCCATATTGGTATGTGTTTTACTTCGGCTACAAAAATACATATTTTTTCTGATATAGGTATAAAAATCTACGTTAATTAACTTTTTTATTCATTAAAAAACCATGCCCTATGTTTTCTCCAGCTCACGTTGAAGTGTCGGCTTTGGGTGAACTTCTGAGATATAAATCAAGAAAATGATGGGTCGGAGCGGTTTTTGGTGTGAATGTTTGAGGGGTGAGCGGAGAATGAGTACTTTTGCATTGCAAAAAGAAATGCAAGTGTAATGAAACCAAGTATTGTTAGTAGCCTGAAGGGTTACAATCGCGAGACATTTGTGAAGGATCTGCTCTCGGGAATCATCGTCGGCATTGTGGCGTTGCCGCTGGCCATCGCTTTTGGTATCGCTTCGGGCGTGACACCTGAGCAAGGCATCATTACCGCTATCGTGGCAGGTTTGGTCATCTCGCTGTTGGGTGGCTCGAAGGTGCAGATTGGCGGTCCAACAGGTGCGTTCATCGTCATCATTGCAGGCATCATCCAGCAGTATGGTATGCAAGGCTTGATGATAGCGACGCTGTTGGCTGGAGCTTTCCTAATCATGTTAGGCCTGTTCCGTTTGGGCACCATCATCAAATACATCCCTTATCCCATTGTGGTGGGATTCACCAGCGGTATCGCGCTGACCATCTTCACAACACAAGTGAAGGATCTGCTGGGGTTGACGATTGCCGAGGGCGTTCCCTCGGACTTCATCTCCAAGTGGGTCTGCTATGCACAGAACATCACGAGCCTCGACCTCTGGAGTACCATCGTGGGTGTGGGTAGTGTAGTCATCATCGCTAGCTGGCCCTACATCAATAGGGTGAAATACGTGAACGGTCATCTCTCTGCGCTCAACAAGCTGCCTGGTTCGCTCATCGCCATCATTGTGATGACTATCGGCGTGCTCATATTGAAGAGCTATGGCCTGGCCGAGCACGTTGATACCATCGGCGACCGTTTCCGCATCAACGCAGCATTACCCGCTCCAGCTGTACCAGCTCTGTCTTGGGAGGTGGTGCGTTCGCTGTTTGCCCCAGCGGTGACTATTGCCGTGCTGGGTGCCATTGAATCGTTGCTCTCGGCGACTGTGGCAGACGGTGTTATAGGTGACCGCCACGACAGTAACCAGGAGCTGATTGCTCAGGGCGTGGCCAACTTAGTGACGCCCCTCTTCGGCGGTATCCCAGCCACGGGAGCTATTGCGCGCACGATGACCAATATCAACAATGGTGGCCGCACACCAGTGGCAGGTATCATCCATGCCATCGTGCTGTTGCTCATCTTCTTGATACTCATGCCTTACGCCCAGTATATTCCCATGTCCTGTCTGGCTGGCGTGCTGGTAATTGTGGCCTATAATATGAGTGGTTGGCGCACATTCCGTCAGCTGCTGAAGAATCCTAAATCGGATATCTCCGTGCTGCTGATCACCTTCCTGCTTACCGTTATCTTCGACTTGACCGTGGCCATCGAGGTGGGTCTGATGCTCGCTTGTCTGTTGTGTATGCGCCGTATGGCTGAGACCACACAGGTCAGCGTGCTCACCGACGAGATTGACCCGGCGACGGAGGTCGATTTCGAGGCCACCAACCTTGAGCACTTCAAGATTCCCGATGGCTGTGAGGTCTATGAAATCAATGGCCCCTTCTTCTTCGGTATAGCCAACCGATTCGAGGAGATCATGGGACGCATGCCTCGACGTCCGAAGGTGCGCATCATCCGTATGCGTAAAGTTCCTTTCGTTGATAGCACCGGTATGCACAACCTCGAGAACCTCGTTCGTATGTCCCACCAGCAGGGTATTCATGTCATCCTCTCCGGTGTTAATCCGAAGGTTCATGAGGTGCTTATGCGCAACGGCTTCGGTGAGATCGTGGGCGAGGAGAATATCCGTCCGCACATCAATTTGGCACTTGAGCGAGCCCGCGAAGTGCTGGGAGGAGAGAGATGATTAACTGGAAGCTCATAGCCAAGATTCTCGGTCAGCTGCTCATCCTGGAAGCCGCTGTCTTGATGGTCTGCGCCATCATGTCGCTGCTCTACCACGAGCCTGACACACTGGCTTTCGACCTGGCTGTGATCGTAACAACTGTCATGGGATGTGTGCTTCAGATTCTGGGACGTAACACGACGAACAGCCTCAACCGACGGGACGCCTATCTCGTGGTGACACTCTCGTGGGTCATCTTCAGCTTCTTTGGAGCTATTCCCTTCGTGGCCAGCGGTTATCTGACCAATCCCACAGATGCCTATTTCGAAACCATGTCGGGCTTCACCACGACTGGTGCCTCGCTCATCGACGATGTGGAGAGCCTGCCACACGCCCTGCTCTTCTGGCGTTCCACGACGCAATGGATTGGCGGATTGGGCATTGTGTTCTTCACCATTGCCATTATCCCTTCGCTCATAGGCGGTAGCGTCAAAGTCTTCTCTGCCGAGGCCACGGGCCCCATGCGCAGCAAGCTGCACCCCCGTTTAGGCACACAGGCCAAATGGATTTGGGGCATATATCTGTTCCTCACTGTGGTCTGCGCCCTGCTCTTCTGGATTGAAGGGATGAGCGCTTTCGATGCTGTCAACTACGCGATGACGGTCACGGCTACCGGCGGCTTTGCAACGCACAACGGTAGCACAGGTTTCTTCCACAATTCCCTCATCGACTACACTGCCATCTTTTTCATGCTCATCTCGGGCATTAGCTTCACATTACTCTATATGACGATTTGGAAGCGGCGTTTTCGAGAGTTCTTCGATAACTCCGAGCTGCGCCTCTTCCTGTTGCTCATCACCGCTGCGACCATCTTCATCCTCATCACGCTGATGCACTCATGCGACTACGACTTCGCTGACGCACTGCGCTACAGTCTCTTTCAGGTCGTGTCCTTTGCCACTACGACAGGTGTCTTCAACGACGATGCCGGCCAATGGCCTCACATCACGTGGGTCGTTCTCTCCGTGCTCATGTTTTTCGGCGGCTGCTCTGGCTCTACGGCAGGCGGTTTCAAGTGTGTGCGCGGCATCATGGTATTTGAAGTGATTCACAACGAGATCAAGCACCTCCTGCATCCACGCTCCGTGCTACCTGTCAAGGTCAACGGCCTTGCCGTTCCCACGTCCAAGCAGACCACGCTACTGGCCTTCTCCGGCCTTTATTTCCTGCTCTGCTTCGTCACCTATTTCATCATGACAATCATCGGTGTTGACAGCACCAACTCCTTCACCATCTCCCTGAGCTGTGCCAGTAATGTCGGTCCTACCCTCGGCCTCGAGATTGGTCCCACGATGTCGTGGGCCATCCTCCCTGATGGCATCAAATGGATTCTCTCACTGCTCATGCTCATGGGACGTCTCGAGATTATCACTGTTGTTGTCATCTTCACCCCCTCCTTCTGGCGCGACAGATAAATATTTTCACTCATCACTCTACATTTTTCACTTTTTATTCTAAACTACCATGGGCGGCTTTTTTGGAACCATCGCAACTGAACCTTGTATCACCGATCTGTACTACGGCACAGATTATAACTCACACCTCGGTACGAAGCGTGGTGGTTTGGCCACGTACTCAGCGGAGAAAGGTTTTTATCGCAGCATCCACAATCTCGAGAACCAGTATTTCCGCACGCGCTTCGAGGCTGAGCTTCAGCGTTTCCCTGGCAATAGTGGAATAGGTGTCATTTCTGATACCGACCCTCAGCCCATCATGGTGAACTCTCACCTTGGTAAGATGGCGGTGGTGACTGTCGCTAAGATCAACAACATAGATGAACTCACGCGCGAGCTGCTTGATGAGGGCGATCATTTCTCGGAGATGTCCTCGGGCAAGACCAATCCTACCGAGCTCATTACGTTGCTCATCGCCCGTGGCAAGACGTTCGTTGAAGGTATAGAGAATGTCTATCGCAAGGTCAAGGGTTCCTGCTCGATGCTCATCCTCACCGAGGACGGCATCATCGCTGCCCGCGACCGCTTAGGACGCACGCCTATTGTTGTCGGGCATCGCGAGGGCGCATACGCCGTGACCTCCGAGACGACCGCCTTTCCCAATCTCGGTTATGATGTAGAGCACTTTGTAGGGCCGGGCGAAATCGTGCGCCTGCGTGCAGACAGCATTGAACAACTACGCGCGCCGGAGGAAGAGATGCAGGTCTGCTCGTTCCTGTGGGTTTATTATGGGTTCCCCACCTCGACTTACGAAGGGCGCAATGTTGAGGCGATGCGTCACACCTGTGGCGTCCTCATGGGCGAACAGGATGAGACCCAAGTCGATCTCGTTGCTGGTATTCCCGATTCGGGCGTTGGTATGGCCACGGGATATGCTGAAGGCATCGGCGTTCCGTATCGTCGTGCCATATCCAAATATACACCAACCTGGCCGCGTTCCTTCATGCCGGGCAACCAGCTGACGCGCGACCTCGTGGCTAAGATGAAGTTGATTCCCAACCGCGATGCCTTGCAAGGACAACGTTGTCTGTTCTGCGATGACAGTATTGTTCGCGGTACTCAGTTGCGTGATAATGTCCGTGTTTTGTTTGACCTCGGTGCCAAGGAAGTCCACATGCGCATTGCCTGCCCGCCCCTCATCTACGGCTGTCCTTTCCTCAATTTTTCTGCCTCAAAGAGCGATATGGAACTGCTCACTCGACAGGTCATCCACGATCTCGAGAACGATTGCAACAAGACCCCAGGCGGCATTGGAGGAGATGCTTCCACACCGCATGAGATCCTACAGGAGTACGCTAAGACCGATTCAGAGAAGTACCGCGCTATGGTCGAGGAGATTGGACGTCGTCTCGGACTCTCCACGTTGCGCTTCAACACGCTTGAGATCCTTGTCAAATCCATCGGACTGCCGAAGTGCAAAGTCTGCACACACTGCTTCGATGGCTCCAGTCATTTCTGATCAGTCCACGTAATAGACACGCTTGACACGTGGCGAGACAGAGGTGAGGATTTCGTAGGGAATCGTGCCGATGGCTTCGGCAAGTAGAGTGGGTGGCAGTTCGGGGCCGAAGATGATGGCACTATCACCCTCATGGCAATCGATGTCCGTGACATCGATCATGCAGACATCCATACAGATATTCCCCACATACGGAGCGCGCTGTCCATTGACGAGACAGTAGGCGTTGCCGCAACCGAGATGGCGGTTCAAACCGTCGGCATAGCCGATGGGTAGAGCTGCTATGCGGCTGTCACGCGTGAGATGCCCCTTGCGCGAATAGCCTACGGTGTCAGTGGCAGGAACGTCGTGGATCTGTAGGATGGTCGTCTTGAGGGTGGAGATGGGGGTGAGGGGTGAAGATTGAGAGTTGAGGGCTGCTTCAAGGGGGTGCACGCCATAGAGTCCCAACCCTAATCTCACCATATCGCAGTGGCGCTCAGGGAAGTGCTCGATGGCTGCGCTGTTGCAGATATGGCGCAGGATGTGGTGGGGGAAGGCGGCCTGCAACTGGTCGGCAGCTGAACAGAAGAGTTCCCATTGATGCTGCGAGAAAGCGTCGAAGTCCTCGCTGTCGGAGCCCACGAAATGTGTGAACACGGAGCGCGGGATAAGTGCCTGCTGCGAGCGGAGACGCTCGATGAGGTGCTGGAGGTCTTTGTCCGGTTCGAAGCCGAGGCGGTGCATACCCGTGTCGAGTTTCAGATGAATCGGGTAGTTGGTGATACCTTCTCGCTCGGCTGCATGGATGAGTGCTTCGAGAAGTCGGAAGCTATAGACCTCTGGTTCAAGATGGTACTCAAAGAGCGTGCGGAACGACGACATCTCGGGGTTCATGATCATGATGTTGGCCGTGATGCCTGCGCGACGTAGCTCCACGCCTTCGTCGGCAACCGCCACGGCGAGGTAATCCACGCGGTGGTCCTGAAGCGTCTTGGCAACCTCTATGGCACCTGCGCCGTAGGCCGAAGCCTTCACCATGCAGATCATCTTGGTCTCGGGACGCATGAAAGAGCGATAGTAGTTGAGGTTGCTGACGACAGCGGAGAGATTGACTTCGAGGATGGTCTCATGTACTTTCTGCACGAGGACATCGGTGAGGCGGTCGAAGCGTGCCATGCGAGCACCCTTGATGAGGATGACGCGGTCGCTGAGCTCGCGGAACGTGGATGAGGCGAGGAAGGCCTCGATGGTGGGGAAACAACCCCAGCTCCATTCCCTCCCATTGGGGAGAGGGGTAGCTGACGCGCTGACTGCTTCATGCGCACTGATGGGAGCCTCGATGTGGCAGACATTGGCCATCCCTGCACTCACTTCATCGCCAATGCCTATGAATTCGTCGATGCCATAGTGTTGTATGAGACTGGCGACGTGAGTATATAACTCCGTGAGCGTCAATCCAGTCTGTTTGATGTCAGAGAGGATGAGGGTGCGCTTGCGTCCTGATGCATCTGGGCGGCGACGCATAAAATCGAGTGCAATCTCTAAGGAACCGAGATCGCAGTTGCAGGTGTCGGTGATGAGCGTGCAGTTGTTGCGCCCTTCCTTGACTTCAAGACGCATAGCTACGGACTCGAGGCCGGCGATACGCTGTGCAATGACTTCATCCGTCAGTCCGAGATAGCGGCAGACGCAAATGCAGAGGCCAATGTTCTCGATGCTCGCGTTGTCGAGCAGGTGGATGTTCGTGACGAATCTTGAATCTTGCAGCTGCGCTTTATTCCAGCTGATAAGTTCACCCATGAAGCCGCTCTCTGCGATGCACTCGCTGATCATTTCGTCGTCGGCATTATATATAAGTACGCGCGCGTGAAGGAAGAGACGCAGTTTCTCTAAACATTTCTCGCGGCGGTTGCCGAAATGCTCATCGTGGGCAGAGCCCAGATGGGTCATCACGCCGATGGTGGGCTGTATGATGCTCTCGAGGGCTGACATCTCACCCGGCTCGCTGATGCCTGCCTCGAAGATGCCGAGCTGTGTCTGCTCAGACAGGCGCCACACGGATAGCGGTACGCCGATCTGTGAGTTCCATGAGCGTGGCGAACGAGTGATGGTGAAGTCGGGCGAGAGCAACTGGTAAAGCCATTCCTTCACGATGGTCTTGCCATTGCTACCCGTAATGCCGATGACGGGAATGTCGAACTCCTCGCGATGGCGTTCGGCGAGTCGTTGCATCGCTTTCATGGGCGAGATCACTTTCAGGTAGTTGGCATCGTCCTCGGGATGTTCTGGTACTTGCGATACGACGAAGTTGCGAACGCCACGTCGGTAGAGCTCTGGGATGTATCGATGTCCGTCGTTCTTCTGTGTGCGGATGGCAAAGAAAAGCGTCTCCTCGGGAAAAACGAGTGAGCGGCTGTCGGTGAGCAGCCAGTCGATATGTGTGTCAGCGGTGCCATAGCGATGCGCGCCGATGAGAGTCGTGATGGTGGAAATGGAATAGGTCATACTGACGTTATTTAGTGAAAAGTGAACGAATGAAAAGTGAAAAATAAGGATTACCTTATGTTCTTCGGGCAGAAACTTGTATTTTTCATTCTTTCATTTTTCTTTTTTTACAGCTCGAAATTGTATTTAGCCATGAGCTCACGCATACGCAACTGCGTCTGCTCGCGGAAACGATGGGCGGCAGGTGACAGGGGATCATCGGGGCGGTGCTGCAAGGCTTTACGGATAGGTTCGAAATCGTAGAGATAGCGGCTCGTCTCGTTATCGACGCACTGATCGACAAAGCGTTCCCAGATGTAATCGATGGCCTGCTCGGAGGGGTGCAGGAGATCGGGACTGTAGAAACGGTAGTCGCGCAGCTCGTCGAGAACAATCTCGTAGGCAGGGAAATAGTCGACCTGCTCAGGGCGGCGGTGCTGCAATTCTTCGATGGCAAGCAGGAGTACGGCCTTGCTTAGGCGACTCTCGTGGAAACCATACTTCGCGTAGCGGTAGGGCGAGACGGTGAAGATCATCTGTGCCCGTGGGAAGAGGTCGCACAACTTCTCGAGGGTCTCCATACATTCCTCGACGGTTAAGGCCTTTTCCGTGAATTCCGCCTGCGGACGCTTGTGGCAGTTGCCTACAACCAGTTCTCCATCAACTCTTTGGTAATACCGATTCGTGCCCAGGGTGATGATGATGGTCGTGGGGTTCCATTCGATGAGTTTGCCGCGTGCCGAGAGGATAGCTGCACGGCAGGCTTCAAGCGTCGAAGCATTAGAGCGGCTGTCGGTGAGCCAGCAGTGCCAGCGGTCATCTTCGTCGCGGAAGTACAGATCGTTGGACATCGGATTGGAGGTCATCACCCGCAGGATGCTCAGTGGATTGTAGAGCACACCAAAAGGATTCACTAATGCGGGCAGGCCGCTCTGTCGCATTTTCGCACCGATATGCTCGGCGAAGCATGAGCCGATGAGTGCAATGCGATGATGCAGGCTTATCGGTCGTTTTAGAGAGGGTATCTCAACGGTTGTCATTAGTTTCATAGGGCAAAGATAGAAAAAAAAAGAATATGTAATACCAAAAAAAGAATATAAAGTATGATTTTTATGTGTGAAAGGCAAAAACTTTCAACTTTCAACTTCCAACTTTCAACTTTTTATTAACTTTGCCCCGAAAATCGATGATCATGGCAGAAACAAACGTGCACGAATATCCCCTGTTGGAGCGAATCAAGCTCCCCGCCTACCTGCGACAGCTCCCCTTGGAGCAGTTGCCGGAGGTGTGCCGCGAGCTCCGACAGGACATCATAGATGAGGTGTCTGACAATCCGGGACATTTCGCTTCCAGTTTAGGTGTTGTGGAGCTGACGGTGGCTCTGCACTATGTCTTCAATACGCCCTACGACCGCATTGTCTGGGACGTGGGTCATCAGGCTTACGGGCATAAGATCCTGACGGGTCGGCGCGAGGCTTTTCGCACGAATCGTCAGTTCGGCGGTCTCAAACCCTTCCCCTCGCCTGAGGAGAGCGAGTACGATGCCTTCACCTCAGGCCACGCCTCCAACAGCATCAGTGCCGCTTTGGGTATGGCTTTGGCCGCCAAGGCGAAGAACGAGACGGACCGCCATGTCGTAGCCGTTATCGGCGATGGTGCGATGAGTGGAGGATTGGCATTCGAGGGTCTGAATAATGCCGCCAATACGCCCAATGATGTGCTCATCATCCTGAACGACAACAATATGAGCATTGACCGTAGCGTGGGTGGTATGAAAAACCTGTTGCATCAGCTGCAGACCAATCCGACATACAACCACATTCGCGAAAAGACAGCGCGCAAGCTGTTGTCATGGGGCTGGATGAGCGAGGAAGGCAAGCAAAGCATCCTCCGTTTCAACAACTCGCTGAAGAGCTTCATCAACCATCAGCAGAATGTCTTCGAGGGTATGAATATCCGTTATTTCGGACCTACCGATGGGCATGATGTCATCGGACTAGTGAAGACACTCCGCATCATCAAGGACATGACCGGTCCAAAACTGCTGCACATACACACCGTCAAGGGCAAGGGCTTCGAGCCAGCCGAGAAAGGCGGAGCACTGTGGCATGCTCCAGGCAAGTTCGACCCGCTGACGGGCGAGATCAAGAAGACCGACGAGACAGGTCTGCCGCCGAAGTTTCAGGACGTCTTCGGACACACCTTATTGGAGCTTGCGCAATCGAACGAACGTATCGTAGGTGTCACCCCAGCGATGCCCACGGGTTGTTCAATGAACATCATGATGGAAGCGATGCCTGCTCGTGCCTATGATGTCGGCATCGCCGAGGGTCACGCCGTGACCTTTTCTGCTGGTATGGCCAGGGATGGTTTGTTGCCCTTCTGCAATATCTACAGCTCTTTTGCCCAGCGCGCCTATGATAATCTGATTCACGATGTTTGCATCTCGCGTCTCAATGTTGTCCTGTGCCTCGATCGCGCTGGACTCGTCGGCGAAGACGGCCCGACACATCACGGCGCCTTCGATCTCGCTTACCTGCGGCCTATCCCTCATCTCATCATCTCCTCGCCGATGGACGAGCATGAGCTGCGACATCTCATGTACACGGCTCAGCTCAAGGATCGCGGACCTTTTGTCATTCGTTACCCCCGTGGTCGTGGCTCCAAGCCCGACTGGCGATGTGCGATGCAGGAGATTCCTATTGGTCATGGTCGCAGGCTGAAGGACGGTGCTGACATCGCCGTGCTCACCATTGGTCCCATCGGTATCACTGCTCAAGAGGCCATCCGTCAGGCTGAGGCTGAGCATCCAGGACTCACTGTGGCTCACTATGATATGCGTTTCCTCAAACCTTTGGACGAGCGTTTGCTCACCGAGGTTGCAGCACGATACAAGCGTGTCATAACCATCGAGGACGGTGTACGCACAGGAGGTTTGGGAACAGCCGTACTGGAGTGGCTTTCAGATCATGGTGTGACAGCGAAAGTGACACGTTTGGGATTGCCCGATGCGTTTGTCGAGCATGGTTGCTGCAAAGACCTTTATCGTCTCTGCGGCATAGATGTTGAAGGTATAAAAAAGCACCTATTATGAAGATCATCATCGCAGGCGCAGGCTCCGTGGGAAGCCACTTGGCAGCATTGCTCACCAAAGAAAACCACGACATCGTGCTCATCGACCCTGATGGGCAGAAGCTCAGCAATGCCAGCGAAGGCTTGGACCTGATGACGCTGACGGTGTCGCCGACGAGCATCAGTGGCCTCAAGGAAGCTGGCACGCCACAGGCAGACCTCTTCATCGCTGTGACACCGTCAGAGACGAAGAACCTCACATGCTGTATGTTAGCCAACAGTTTGGGTGCCAAGAAGACGGTAGCGCGAATCGATAACGGAGAATATCTGGATGACAAGAATCGTGATTTCTTTACTTCCATGGGCATTGGATCGCTCATCTATCCAGAGGCATTGGCTGCTCAGGAGATTGTCGATGGCGTGCGACGTTCGTGGGCCCGACAGTGGTGGGAGGTTCACAATGGTGCGCTGATGATTCTCGGTATCAAGCTGCGCGAGGAGGCTACGGTGCTCTATGGCAAGCAGCTCAAAGAGCTCTGTCCGCCCGATTCGCCCTACCATATCGTAGCCATCAAGCGCGACGAAGACACCATCATCCCCGGTGGTCTTGATGAGCTCAAGCAGGGGGACATCGCCTATTTCATGACAACAAAGCTGTTCGTCCCCAGCATCCGTCAGCTTGTAGGCAAGGAGAAATACCCCGATGTGAAGAAGGTGATGATCATGGGTGGCGGTCGCATTGCCGTGCAGACCTGTCATCGTCTGCCCGACTATATGGATGTCAAGATCATCGAGCAGGACGTTGAACGCTGCCACAAGCTCAACGAAATCTTGGACAATGACAATGTCCTCGTCATCAACGGAGATGGACGCGATACGCAGCTCCTACAGGAAGAGGGCATCCGCCAGACGCAGGCTTTCTGCGCACTCACACCAGACACTGAAACCAACATCCTCGCCTGTCTTGCCGCCAAGCGTATGGGTGTGCGCAAGACCGTGGCGCTGGTCGAGAACACCGACTACATCACCATGGCGGAGAAACTCGATATCGGAACCATTATCAACAAGAAAGCCATCGCCGCCAGCCATATCTACCAGATGATGCTTGACGCCGACGTGGCCAGCGTCAAGAGTCTCACTATTGCTGATGCAGACGTGGCAGAGCTGGATGCCGTGGAGGGCTCACTCGTCACGCGTGAATCTGTGATGAAGCTCGGTTTGCCCAAGGGCATCACCATCGGTGGTATCGTGCGCAATGGTGAGGGTTTTCTTGTCAACGGACGTACACAGATTCAGCCGGGCGACCGTGTTGTCGTCTTCTCTCGCACTGCACTCTTCAAGCATCTTGATCGTTATTTCAAGAAACCCGAAGGGGGTCTATTCTCTATATTCCATTGACCGACGGATCATGCCCGTTTTGAAAATCTTAATCCTATGATGAAAAAGAAACAATTCAGGCGGAGTACATCTGTATTCCGCCATTTCTGTCGCGGGGGCTACGCTGTCTTTTCCAGCCTGCACCGTGAAGTGCGCATCGGTGTGCTCACGGTAGGAATGCTTGCCAGTGTCAACATCCCTAAGGTACAGGCCCTACAGGTCAGCACCACTCCCGAGTCCGACGAAGAGACTGACGAGAAGGAGTTGGCGGAGGTGAGCGTAGCTGGCTCGATGTCGCCATTGACAGCTTTGCAGTCAGCCCGCATCGTAGGCGTCATCACACGCCAGCAAATCGAATCATCGGCGGCGCACAGCGTCAACGACCTCCTCAAATCAGCCGTCGGCATCGATGTCCGGCAGCGCGGCGGCTTTGGTATTCAGACGGACATCAGCATCAATGGCGGCACGTTCGACCAAATCACACTTCTACTGAACGGCGTCAACATCTCCTCCCCTCACACTGGTCATCTTGCAGCTGACTTCCCGGTCACTCTCGCAGACATCGAACGCATCGAAATCCTTGAAGGTGCCGCCTCGCGCGTCTATGGCGCTTCAGCCTTCGGAGGGGCGATCAATATTGTAACAAAAGACCCACCCCCGACCCCTCCCGTAAAGGAGGGGAGGGGATGGTGCGCAGACAGCATAAAGAGAAAGATTATTAGTTTAGATGCAGGCCTTCAAGGCGGTAGCTACGCTACTTTTGGTGGCGATGCCCGTTTCTCTGTACATTCTGCTCCCTCACTTATAGAGAGGACGGGGGGAAAGTATGGTGGGTCATTTTCTGCCCAGTATCTTCGCTCCGATGGTGCCACGATAAATTCCGCCTTCTCTCGTGGCAACGCTTACCTGCGCGGCTACTACGATCACCCCGAATTTGCCCTTGATTGTCAGGCGGGCTACAGCCAGAAGAGTTATGGGGCAAATACGTTTTATTCAGCTGCCTATCCCAATCAGTATGAGCGCAATACACGCTTCGTCTTCAGCGCAGGAGCCGAGACAAAGGGACGTGTGCGCGTGCGTCCTGAGATATACTGGCATCGTCTTTATGATCACTTTGAGCTCATCTGTGGCACCACGACGGGTGAGAACTTCCACCGCACCGATGTCCACGGGGTTCGTGTCACAGCCGACCTTCGTTGGACATTAGGTCGCACAGCTATCGGAGCGGAGATCCGCGAAGAAGGGATCTACAGCACTTCGCTCGGACGACTGATGAGCGTTGAAGGACGGCATAAGGTGCCGCATGAGGATCTTTACTACACGCGACACGACAGCCGCACGAATTTCTCGTTCAACGTTGAACACAATATCCTGCTGCCGCGTTTTACAGCCAGCTTCGGCCTCCTTGCTAACCAGAACACCCGCTTCGATAACCACCTCCGCTTCTATCCGGGCATCGACCTCGCCGTCACGCCCACGCCCCATTGGCGCATCTTTGCCTCATACAACAAGGGCTTCCGTCTGCCCACCTTTACAGACCTTTATTACAAGAGCCCCACGCACGAGGGCAACCAAGGCATGAGGGCTGAGGAGAGTCACAGCCTGCAAGTGGGAACAACCATATCTTTCAGCCCCACCCCCGTCCCATCACGTGAGGGAGGGGGATGGAGTGGGTCTTTCGGTTTAAAAGCTTTCTATCACCGTGGCCACAACCTGATCGACTGGGTGATGTACTCAGCCGATGATGTCTTCCATAGTGCCAATTTCGAACTCGATAACTTGGGCGTTTCGGCTGAAGTCAACCTGCACTTTAAGCCCTTCAACCTGAAACTCGCTTATGCCTTTATCCACCAGAATCGTCGCGACGATCAGCCCATTTACAAGTCCAACTATGCGATGGAATACCTTCGTCATAAGCTAGTTGCGCGTCTCGACCACAAGATATGGTCGCATCTCACGGCCTCCTGGAACTTCCGTTGGCAGGATCGTATGGGCAGTTACATTCGCTATGAGGATGCACAATCCACGGGCGAACTGGTAGAGTATCGTCCTTATGCCACTCTCGATTTGAAGGTGCTATGGACCGACCGCCACTACGAGCTTTGGGCTGAAGCTACGAATCTCTTCAACCATCGCTACTATGATCTTGGCAATATACCGCAACCGGGAATCGTGGTTCTCGGTGGTGCACGTGTGAGGTTTTAAGGACTAAGCCGATCGGCGCACCTCCACGCTGATGCCTGCTCCTTCGCAGTCAGCGCCCATCGGCGGATTCTCCTTGAGGATGTCGAGCTGGATGGCTTCGGCTGCAGGGAAACGATCGAAGAGGCTGTGGCAGATGCGTCCTGCCACGTGTTCCAGCAACTTGGACGGAACCGCCATCTCAGCCCTCACGACATCAAAGACCTCGGCGTAGGAAATCGTTCCGTCGAGTTCGTCGGTCGCCATCGCCCGCGAGAAATCTGTCTCAATTCTCAGATTCACATAGAAATACGCTCCTACGACGCGCTCCTGTGGGAGCACGCCGTGGTGAGCGTAGATCTTAAGGTTGTTTAGCCGCACCTGCTGGCACCGCAATTCGTACAAATCAGACATCCTTCTTGATAGACTAATGATTCCTGACCGCAATTGGGGCAGGTGACGCCACGAGCTGCTGTGCCGTCGGTGATGTATTTCTTCAAGGCGCGTTCGACGCCGTTCTTCCACGTGTTGATGCTCTCGCTGTTGAGCTGCAGCTGATCTACGAGACGGATCACGTGGTCGAGTGGCATACGATAACGCAGCACGCCGGAGATGAGCTTGGCGTAGTTCCAGTATTCGGGGTTGAACTTTTCCGAGAGCCCCTCGACGGTGGTCTTGTAGCCGCGCTTGTTTTCGAACTGGAAGTCGTAGCGCTTCGTACCATCAGGATTGATTTGCTTGATGATGCGCCCTCTGGTGACGCTCTTTGGCAGCAGGATGCCTTCTTCCTCGTCCTGCAAACCCGTGAAGATCTCGTAGGGATAGCCGTTCAGGAGTCCGACGAAAGCCACCCATTTCTCCTTGTTGTTCTGGAAACGGACAACGTCACATTCGAGCACATCGGGACGTTTCTCCACGACCTCGGGCGGACGGCACTGGTGGGCTGCAGGTTCCTCGTTCATCTCCAGGTTGGGTGTCTCCTGATGCTGTTCGCTATTGGCGGGTTTCTCTTTTTTCTTGCTGACGCTGATCATGACGCCGCTGCGCGATCCGTCGCGATAGATGGTACATCCCTTGCAGCCGCTGCGCCAAGCTTCCATGTACAAGTCGTTCACCAGCTGTTCGTCAACGTTGTTCGGCAGGTTCACGGTGACACTGATGCTGTGATCCACCCATTTCTGTATGGCTCCCTGCATCTTCACCTTCATCAGCCAATCGACATCGTTGGCGGTGGCTTTGTAGTAAGGTGACTGCTCTACGAGTTCGTCGATCTCCTCCTGCGTGTAGCGGCGTTCGGTGTCGAGTCCGCAGACCTTCATCCACGTGAGGAATTTATGGTGATAGACGATGTACTCCTCAAAGGCATCGCCCACATCATCAATGAAATCGACATGAACTTCGGGGTCGTTGGGGTTCACCTTGCGGCGGCGCTTATAGACGGGCATGAAGACCGGTTCGATGCCGCTGGTGGTCTGCGTCATGAGCGATGTGGTGCCTGTGGGGGCTATGGTGAGGCACGCCACGTTGCGACGTCCGTGTTTCACCATCTCGGCGTAGAGCTTCGGGTCGGCCTCCTTGATACGCTGAATGAAGGGGTTGTTCTCCTCGCGCTTGGCATCGTAGATCTCGAAGGCGCCGCGCTCGCGAGCCATCTCCACGCTGCTGGCGTAAGCCGTCAGACAGACCGTCTTCTGCACCTCCACGGCGAAGTCCGTAGCCTCCTGAGTGCCATAACGCAAGCCCAGTGCTGCCAGCATATCACCTTCGGCGGTGATGCCGACACCCGTGCGTCGTCCCATAGAGCTCTTGCGTAGGATCTTCTGCCAGAGGTTGCGCTCGGCGAACTTCACCTCCTCGCTTTGGGGGTCTGATTCTATCTTGTTCAGAATCAATTCAATCTTTTCCAGCTCAAGGTCGATGATGTCATCCATGATGCGCTGAGCCTTGCGCACGTGGTGACGGAACTTGTTGAAGTTGAACTGGGCATCGCGGGTGAAGGGATTCTCCACATATTCGTAGAGGTTGATGGCCAGCAGACGGCAACTGTCGTAGGGGCAGAGGGGAATCTCGCCGCAGGGGTTCGTTGAGACGGTGCGGAAGCCCAGGTCGGCATAGCAGTCGGGCACACTCTCCCGCAGGATGGTGTCCCAGAAAAGCACGCCGGGTTCGGCACTCTGCCACGCATTGTGCACAATCTTTCGCCAGAGTGTCGAGGCATCGATGTCCTTTGCCACGATAGGATCTGTGCTGTTGATGGGGAATTGCTGCGTATAAGGCTTGCCCTCGGCGGCAGCCTGCATGAAAGCGTCATCGATCTTCACGCTCACGTTGGCTCCCGTGACCTTACCCTCGGTCATCTTGGCATCGATGAATGCCTCGGCATCGGGGTGCTTGATGCTGACGGTGAGCATGAGGGCACCGCGGCGACCGTCCTGAGCCACCTCGCGCGTACTATTGCTATATCGCTCCATGAACGGCACAAGTCCTGTACTCGTCAATGCTGAGTTCTTCACCGGCGAACCCGCTGGGCGCAAGTGCGAGAGGTCGTGACCCACGCCTCCGCGCCGTTTCATCAGCTGCACCTGTTCCTCGTCGATGCGGATCACTGCGCCGTAGGAGTCGCTGTCGCCGTCGAGTCCCACCACGAAGCAGTTCGATAACGAGGCTACCTGGAAATGGTTGCCGATACCCGTCATGGGCGATCCGGCGGGGATGATGTAGCGGAAATGGTCGAGGAGGTCAAACACCTCCTGCGCCGTCATGGCGTTTGGGTATTTCTTTTCGATGCGTGCTACCTCGTTGGCGATGCGCCAGTGCATGTCAGCGGGACTCTTCTCGTAGATGTTGCCGAAGGAGTCCTTCATGGCATATTTGTTCACCCACACGCGTGCAGCCAGTTCATCGCCGTCGAAATAGTCTAATGAAGCCGCGAAAGCTTCGTCATAAGTATAAGTCTGTGCCATTGTAAGTTAAGTTATCTTGAATCATCTTTATCGTTGTCCGCAATGCAAAGTTTTCCGTTTCAGACCACTTTTTGCGCTGCAAAGCTACAAAACTTTTCCTTTTCGTCCAATATTTCAGCCATAAAAAAATCTAACTCCATCCCTCCTCCGTTCCTCCTCCATCTGATGCCTTTACATCTTATCATCCACCTTAATGACCAGCACGTGCAAGCATTGGCTGTCTGCCTTTGTCTTCACCTTGGCCACATGCCAGTTGCAAGGGAACATGATTCTTCACCCACTTCTGGGCCAAACGCGTCAGCTCTTTCGGATACTCATTGGTGTAAACCTGTGCGCTTGATGCAACTGATATGAGCAATGCAAGGGTTAGAAATAGTTTCTTCATATATCATTATTAGAAATTTTCGGAACTTATCATTTAATCATAGCTTATCCAATACTTCCTTCATATTCGTATCAGTGAATGTATGCCATATTTCCAACTCAACGGGCTTATAATCCTCGAAGAGCTGTGTAACAAATTCTATCTCGAACACTAACCGAAAGTCGTTGGGGTTGTTGTCTGGCTGGCCTTCCTTGCGCGTACCCACACGAACAATCTTTATCAAGTACAAGTCGCGGATGCCCTTGCGCTTGACATAGGGCATAAAGTAGTAGAGGTGATTGAGTTCCACGGATGCTGGGAATTTCTTGCCTGTGTAGTATATGCGTGCCAATCCGTTTTCAAAGAGTTCCTTGTTATCATCCTTCACCAGGCTGATGAGCACATTCTTCGAGCGGTCATATCTGAGTCCATATTCTGGCTCTGGCTCTGCCAGAGCGTTCTCAACGATTGGCGCATCGGCGTAGGTTTCAATAAGGTCGAAGAAGTTCAGCTGCTTGATCTTAGGTGCTCGCATCTTTGTGGGTATGGCCACAATGTGTCCAACCTTTATTTGTCTCAATGCGTCGGTGTAATAGGACAAATGGATGTCTGAAAATTCAGGCTTCGCACGGATACATTATCCAGTTGCTGAAGCAAAGGTATCAATTCCGGACGCTTCTGTTCCAACAGATCCACGTACTCAGATAGAATTTTGTTTTTAAGCGAAATAGCCTTGTCAATATTCTCAAAAAGGACATGGTTGGTTTCCTCGGTATATTTATTGATTAAAAACGCGCTGGAACGGACTTCGATAGCAGCAATGGCTTTAGAAACATATGAACCAATCTCATCGCTATCCTTCATGCTGATGTCCAAACCCAAATCTGGATCATATTCAGCCTTCTTGAACAAGAGCAAGTCTGGTCGTTTTCCTATAGTGTCTAGTTCTGTCTGGTATCTGTTAAAGAAATCCTCAAAACCTACGTCTCCAGCCACTAGATCATCCGATTTTCCATACCTCACCGCAACAAGATTTTCAGAATGCTCATTGATGGCCCTGAACAGCTTTAATCCGATTAATATCTTTCGTCATTAGCAACAAATTATTGATGTTTGGCGCAAATTTATAAAAAATAAAGCACAAATCTCACGTATTATGATTTTTCTTCCCTCTTTTATCATTATTTCACTAAAAAGCATGAAAAGTCACTTCCCCAAAGGGTTTTGGATGAAAGCTATAAGGGTGTTGGGGAAAAGGCTTATGGCTTTTTGCTGAAAGCTATTAGGGTTTGACTTTACGATGATGGTGGCGTTGATCGAAAGGATGGGGAATGTGGTGAGAAAAGAAAAATAAATTTTAACTCAAATAGGTGTCAGGTGTCAGGAGGGAGGGGATGCGGCTGACACCTGACACCTATTTGGAAGAAAAATTAATTTTTTTAAATCGATGTCGTAACGCTCGTATGAACATATATAGCTCGACTATACGTGCATGGCTGAGCGACTATACGTGTAAGGCTGTTCGTCTATTCGCGTTACGCTGTTCTTCTATAAGTGCGCCGTTATTTGATGGCGACTTTTTGGTGGCCGACGATGTTGAGGCCAGGGTGCAGCTGTGTGCGGGCAATGCCGTCGATACTGTAGATGCGATGAGTGGGGGAGGGTAGGGCGGCGGCGGTGATGGCGGTGGCCAGCTCGAAGTCAGCTACGCTCTCGTAGAAGCCGATGGTTTTGATGACGCTGGTGCCGTTAGTGCTGGTGAGGCCGAAGATGGTGGAGCCTTGGCAGACGGAGAAGCGGTCGCCAGTGTTGTTGGCATCGAGGTTGCTGCGCGTCATGTCCCACGCCACGATGGTGTCGCCGTCGCTGGCTTTCTTGGTGCTTGTCGGAGCCACCTGCGAACCACGGTTCACGCCGTTGAGCCACCACAGATAGCTGGCTCCGCTGGTGCGGGCGAGGTTACTGCCCTTGACGATGAGGAACTTCTGAGCGGCGTTGATCTCGTAGTCGAGGTTCTGATAGTCGAGGGAGAGAGCGACGTTATTGGTTCCTGTTGCGCGTACGGTAATGGTGTTCGACTCGTCGTCGTATGTGATGTTCGACTGTGCTACGCGATTGGGGTCGCCCGTCACCCAGTTGCGGGCATGGAAGCGGTAGGTGAGGTCATTGTAGTCCTTGACGAGGCGGACGTAGTAGAGCCCTGGTATGAGCGTTGTGGCTGAGGCGGTCAGGCGGAAGGTGATCTCCGTCTTGGGTGTTCCGTCGGCGTTTTTCATCAGCTCGGCGGGTATGGGCAGTTCGAGGTTGTAGAAGCCTTTGCTGTCCTGTCCCTTGAAGGATGCAGCCACGGTGACGTCGGCAATCTTAGTGCCGTCGATGGTGACGTAGCCTTGGCGTCCCTTGTCGGCTGTGGTCAGTCGCAGCATGATGGCGAGGCCTTCAGTGAGTCCATCGGGGTTGGCCAATGAGTACTGGATGAATCCGTTGGCGCGTGCATCGCGGTAGGTCTCGCCGTTGTAGCTGCCTGTCGATGAGTCGCTGCTGTAGCGGTAGTGGTGACCGGCCTCACTCTGCTGTTCGCCTGTGGCTACGAAGTCGAGTGTACGTGCGGTGAGTGCAGCCGCCTCGGCATCGGCGCGTCCCATATCGCTTTGTGCGTAAGCCTCCTTGGTGGCTTGGTACCAGTAGCACTGGTAGCGTGCGTGGTGTATGCCGTAGAAGGGTTCGAGAGTCAGGGTTGTCCAGTTGCCCTTCGACTGCTCGCTGGCGGCATCGATGGTGAACGTCAGTTGACTGACATCCTTGGGCTGGATGCGGCTGAGGACATCAGCACGTTCGCCGATGAGCAGGGCTGCGCTGCTGAGGTCTTTGGCTGAGGCGCGACTGCCAGGTGCGTGGTCCATACGTCCCTCGCCGCCGTATTCGTTTTGCAGACGCTCGAACTCAAGTCCTGTCTCCTGTGCCTCGGCTGAGGAGGCCGCTGTGGTCTTGGCGGCAAGTAGCACAGGACCGCACTTGAAGGCGATGTAGTCGTTGAGGCCAGGGCAGGTCTCGTAGCGGACGCTCATGGGCAGCAGCACGGTGATGCGGTCGCCCACAGCCCATTCGCGGTTGATGGTGACGTAGGATGCAACGCCCTCGGTGACAGCGGCTTCGACGGGAACACCATTCACCATGACGGCATATTCAGCTCCAGCCCAAGCGGGATGGCGCAGACATATAGAATAGGAACCCGCGCGCGTGAGGGTGAGCGCTGTGACAGCAGTCAGGGGCGTAGGCAAATTGCTGTATGAGGGGTCGATGTAGGGGAATTGTGTCTCTTGACGGATGCCGAAGGTCTCGCTCTTGAGTTCGCTGGGTACGAAGAGGTTGACGTAGAGCGTGGAGGTGCCTTCGTGGGTGTAGATGAAATGACCGTACTTGGAGTGGTTCTCCATGCCTGTTCCCACGCAGCACCACATCCCCTGATTCACGCGCGAATAGATGCGATAACCCTGCGGACGCAGCGTGGTGAAATAGACGTAGCCGCCCGTCTTGGGGTCGCGCGTGGAGAAGATATGGTTGAGCATCGTGCCCTCGTAGAAGTCCACGTAGCGTGCATCGTGAGTATCGTCGAAGAGGGCCTCAGAGAGTTTCAGCATATTGTTGGAGTTGCACGATTCGGGGCCGTCGAGGTCGTTGATGTAGCGCTGTCCGTTGGCGATGTCGAAGAAATGTTCCGATGTGGAGTTGCCTCCAATGCAGACGGTGCGGTGCGTGGCGACATCGTCCCAGAAGTTGAGGGCAGCGACGCGGTAGTTGTTCATGTTGAGCGATGCCTTGGCCTTGGCGTACTGCCGCCATACGCGCTCGAAGCCGATGAACTTAGGCACCTGCGTGTTGGCGTGCTGGTTGTCGAGGAAGTGCTGGTTGTAGTTTGTGCCCTGCATTCCATTGATCTCATACTGATGGCTGTAGCGACGTGCTGCGTCGAGATACTTCATGTCGCCGAAGAGCGCGAAGGCATCTGCCAGCGTCTCATTCATGCCGCCGTGTTCCCATCCGAGGACGGCCTGCATGTCGGCCTCAGAGAGATTCGAGATGAGGTTGACAGCCCAATCCGAGAGACCCTGAAATAGCTTGAGCGATATCTCGTTGCCTGCATAGACCCAAGCGTCGCGCAAGCCGGCGAGGACTTTGTGCTGGCAGTAGAACGGCACCCAACCGCCATACTTGCGAAACTCTGTCAAGTCGTTGGCATATAGGCCCGTCCACACTTGGTTGATGGGCTGCCCGCCGATGAATCCGCGCAAGCCCTGAGTGTTGCTGTCGTAAGCCTCTTGGCAATCCTTGAGCACGTCGATGCAGTAGTCGAGGCGTTCCTTGAGCTGGGCGCGCAGGGCTTCGTCCTCCACGGCGGCGTAGGCCATGGCGAGTGCGGTGAGATAGTGTCCGCCGACGTGCCCTTCGAGGCTCCAGTCACTCAAGCCCCAGTTCGAGAACGAGGGATGGCGCGATATCCAACCCGCGTAGCGCCCCGACGTGAGTCCAGCCTGCCGGATGAAGGGGGTGAGCAGCCGGTCGGCATCGTAGTCGAGCAGCAATCGTGCGTTGCCCTCAGTGGCAGTCTTCAGCGGGCTGTCGAGCAATGTCACCTCGTTGAGGTCGAAATGTTGTGGGTACAGTTTGCTCTGTGCAAATGACAGGCATGGCAGTAGTGCCATTGTGGCAATCAATAACTTACGCTTCATCATATATTTATACATTATCAATTATGCATTATCCCATCTCCTCATCACCTCATCCTCGGACGCTCATTCTCATCCTTGAATGTTGCTACGCCTTCTGCGTCCATGATGACGAGAGTGGGGTCGTAGCCGTCGGGTGTGAAGAACATGACTGCCCCCGTGGGCAACATCCACTGGTAGCCGCGTTCCGTCTCGTCGAAGATATTGCCGTAGCGCACTTGGAGCGAGTCGAGGTAGTCGTTTGGTGAGACGTGCTTGGGCTGCACCATGATGCGATAGACGGTGCGCGAGTGCTTGGTGTAGCTGACCTGCACGTAGCTGTTGTGTCCGCACACCGCTCCCTGGAAGATGAATTGCTGCTCGTTGCCGAGTCGTTTCTTCAGCACGAATCCTCGTTTTTGCAGGATGTCGGAGAATTCATAGATATCGCCTTTCACCTCCACGCCCTCGAACGTGATATGAGTGACAGCTGTGCTGTCAGTCTGTGCGCAGAGAGGCAGCATCATCAGTAGAGAAATGACCAGTGCTTTCATAAGTGTGTTGTGTTTGATTTTGATGGAAAGATGCGGCAAATATAGACATTTTTCCCCTTTCAGGCAAATTCTTTCATCTTTCAACTTGTAACTTTAAACTTTTTTGTACCTTTGCCCTCGCTAACTCCTCATTATACATTATATCAATTCTACATTCCTTATGCTTACCACCCGCCGGACCATCCGTCGCTATACTTCCCGCGACATCGAACCTGAGTTGCTCAACCGTCTGTTTTCCGAAGCTGCCCGCACCCAGACGATGGGCAACCTGCAACTTTACAGCGTCATTGTCACGCGCTCATCCGAGGGAAAAGCCGCTCTGGCTCCCTCGCATTTCAATCAACCGATGGTCACGCAGGCTCCCGTCGTGGTGACCGTCTGCGCCGACTTCCGTCGTACCACGACTTGGGCAAATTGCCGCAAGGGAAACCCTGGCTACGACAACCTGTTGAGCTTCATGAATGCAGCCTCTGACGCGCTGCTGTTCACCCAGACCTTCTGCAATCTCGCCGAGGATGCGGGGCTCGGCTTGTGCTATCTCGGCACAACCATCTACAGCCCACAGGCCATCATCGATGCGCTCCACTTACCGAAGCTCGTTTTCCCCGTGGCTACGCTCACCGTGGGCTGGCCAGCAGAGACGCCGCCCCTTACCGACCGACTGCCCATAGAGAGCTTCGTACACGAGGAGACCTATCACGACCCGTCGCCCGAAGATATCAACCGCTTCTATGCGGCCAAGGAGGCCTTGCCTGAGAACAAGGAGTTTGTGCGCATCAACAAGACGGAGACCCTCGCGCAGATCTTTACCGACATCCGCTATACCCGCAAGGACAACGAGCTTCTCTCCCGCACTTTCTACGATGCGCTCTGCCATCAAGGCTTCATCAAATAGTTTTTCACTTTTCACTCTTCCTTTTTCCACTTTGAAGAAACTTCCATTACTTGCCCGCATCGTCATCGCCATCGTCCTTGGCGTGCTATTTGGTCGTCTGTTGCCCGAGTGGCTGGTGGCGGTGTTCACGACGTTCAACGCCGTGTTCTCGTCGCTGTTGAAGTTCTTGATCCCGCTCATCATCGTGGGTCTGGTGATGCCCGCCATCGCAGACATCGGTCGCTCGGCAGGTCGCTTGCTGATCCTCACGGTGTGCATCGCCTACGGCAGTACTGTACTCTCGGGGCTCTTCTCCTACGGTGTTTCGGATGCCGTGTTCCCGTATCTGATTACTCCCACTTCACTCACTTCCATCGATGCCGGAGCAGCATCCATTCCTCCTTACTTTACGCTTGCCATCCCGCCACTGATCGATGTGATGAGCGCTTTGGTGTTGGCCTTCGTGGCAGGTTTGGGTATGGCTTATCTCGGTCTGCCTCGGTTGAAATCTGTTGCTGATGAGTTCAAGGTGCTTATTGAGAACACGATAGGTTTTGTGGTCATACCCCTGCTGCCGCTGTATATTTTCGGCATCTTCTTAGAGATGACGCGCACGGGACAAGCCCTGCACATTGTCATGACGTTCGCTGCCATCATTGGCGTAATCTTTGGTATGCACATCGTGCTGCTGCTCGTGCAGTACTCGATTGCCGGCATCATTGTGCGGCGCAATCCCCTGCGCCTGTTGGCTACGATGCTCCCCGCCTATTTCACCGCCCTCGGCACCTCGTCAAGTGCTGCTACAATACCTGTGACCAAGATGCAGGCCGTCAAGATGGGTGTCCGTGAGGACATCGCCAGTTTCACCATCCCCCTTTGCGCCACCATTCACATGAGCGGTTCGTGCATGAAGATCACTGCCTGTGCCGTAGCCCTGATGCTGATGCGTGACTTACCGTTCACCACGCCAATGTTTGTGGGTTTCGTGTTGATGCTGGGCGTGATGATGGTTGCTTCACCAGGCGTTCCAGGTGGTGCCATCATGGCTTCTTTGGGTGTTCTCTCGTCCATGCTGGGCTTCAGCGAGCAGGATTGTGCGCTGATGATAGCCCTCTACATCGCCATGGACAGCTTCGGCACGGCTTGCAACGTTACAGGTGACGGAGCCATCTCTCTTGTTGTGGATAAATTCAGTCAAAGGGTAAAATAAAATCGCTATTTGACATTATTCAGATGAATTTATTTGCTGTTTGAAAGAAAAGTACTACCTTTGCGCCGCAAAATGACAAACAAGGATTTAATCATGAGCAAACTCATCCTACCTGAGGACTACACGCCGCAACTGGACTTGCAGCAAACCGAACTGGCCATCAAGAAAATAAAGGACTTCTTTCTCGCTAATCTCTCAGCCGAGCTGCGCCTGCGCCGCGTCACGGCACCCCTCTTTGTGCTCAAGGGACTTGGCTTGAACGATGACCTGAGCGGCGTGGAACGTCCTGTCACTTTCCCCATCAAATGTATGGACGATGCTCCTGCAGAGATTGTCCACTCGCTTGCCAAATGGAAGCGCAACACGCTGGCGGAGTACCATGTGCCCAGCGGATTCGGCATCATCACGGACATGAACGCCGTGCGTGCCGACGAGGAGCTGGACAACATCCACAGTATCTACGTTGATCAATGGGACTGGGAGCGCACGATGACGCGCGAAGACCGCAACCTTAAGTTCCTGCGTCGCACCGTTCGTCGCATCTATGCTGCCATCCTCCGCACCGAATACTACCTCAGCGAAATGTATCCGCAGCTGACTCCCTTCCTCCCCGAGGAGGTTCACTTTATCCATAGCGAGGAGCTTCGTCGCCAGTACCCGAATCTCACGGCCAAGGAACGCGAGGATGCCATCTGCAAAGCCTACGGCGCAGTCTTCATCATCGGCATCGGAGGCAAGATGGAGGACGGCACGGAGCATGACATGCGTGCTCCTGACTACGATGACTGGTCCACGCCCAACGAGGATGGTTTCTTCGGTCTGAACGGCGACCTGCTCGTTTGGTATCCGCTCCTGAACCGTTCCATTGAGCTCTCTTCCATGGGTATTCGCGTGGATGCCGAAGCACTTGAACGCCAGCTCGCTCTGCAGGGCAAGGAGGAACGCAAACGTTTGTTCTTCCACCAGCGTTTGGTCAATGGAGAGCTGCCCCTGAGCATCGGCGGCGGTCTCGGACAGAGCCGTCTGTGCATGATCCTGCTCCACAAGGCACACATCGGCGAGACACAGTCCAGCATCTGGCCTGACACCATGCGCCGCCAGTGTCGTGAAGCCGGCATACCCCTCATCTAAATCAGATACTCATACCTCAACTTCGGTATAAGATGACACGAATGAAACAGTGGATGCTCATTGTCACCCTGATTCTATGCAGTGCCATGAGCACCAGCGCACAACGGCTGAAGGTGGTAGATAGCGACGGAAATGCCGTGGCCTACGCCTCTGTGTTGAATTCCGATGCCGAATATATTGGTATCACCGATCTCGACGGCGTCGTTGCAGACCTGGAGGGAGCGCAAGACATCTCCATCACGCATATCGCCTTCAAGACCAAGAACGTAAAGCTCAACGGATCGGATGTCACAGTCACGCTTGAAGATGCGGACTTCGATATGCCTGAGATCACTGTTGAGCCCAAGCCCTACGTCTATGTGCAGACCTATTTTCGTCTGTATTACTACAGCTCCTTGGATGGCATTGTCTATTATCGGGCTGGTTTGACGGACAATGTCTATGAACCCGCCAAGAAGAAGGTAACGAGCGATACCGACCACACGGCGAAAGCTATGTATGGCTTCATAAAGACAGCTTTTGGAATGTTTGGCCGTCTCTTCGACCGTCAAAGCCACATCAGTGCCAATAAGGTGGAGGCTCGCATGCAGGCTTGGGCGAAACCGCTTCAGCTGACTTTCACGCCCATCGGAGACGGCAAGCAGAGTATCAGCGACGGCAGGGAGATTGTAGGTTACGTCACCGACGATGCCACCGACCACCTGCGCCGCTATGCCTACAACGCTTCTTCCGTGGTGAATCACAGAGTGGAAGCAAGCGGCGATGCCAAGGAAATCGCAAAGCGCGAGGAGCGTCATTCGAAACGAAAGAACGAGGAAAACAAGGACTACTACCTCTATCGCATCGACGAGGCGGGCAACTACGCTCCCGAGGATTTTGTCATGTCGCAGATCATGAGAAGCTGGGACGAGGAAAATGACAGTGTCAACGATCACTATATCATCGCCCTACAGACTTTTGCCATCGAGCGAGCCTACGTCACTAAGAGTGAATTGAAGCAGCGCAAGAAGGCCAATAAGATGAAGATGACCTACGCCAACATCCGTCAGTTTGAGCGCGAACACAACATCCCCAATCTGGCTCCCGTTGTGCAACAGAAACTCAACGAGCTGTGGAAGATGCCAGAGTGAATCAGCTGAAAAATCACATTTTTCTTGGTGCTTTCATTTTTTTGCAGTACATTTGCGCTTGAAATACCAAGATTATATCATTCAAACCATTAAAATTTCATTATGAAAGTAGTAGTTTTGATTGCCATTGTCCTCATCATTGCCTTCGTCGTTTGTCTTTTGTTGATTAAACGTCACTATGCTAAGCGTCTGGAGGTCGCCCTTAAACGTGCTCAGAAGAGTGAGCAGCTGAAGTCGGTGTTCATAGAAAACATCAGCCGTACGCTTCGCACGCCGTTGAAAGCCGTCACGGGCTTCTGCAACAAGATCCTTGAGGAAGAAGACGAGAAGATGCAGCCTGCTCAGGTGAGAAAAGTGGTGACCGATATCTCTAATTACTCCAAGGAGTTGACGGAATTTGTCATGCAACTTTATGAGATGTCAAAGTTCGAGGGCATCACTCCCTCCTTCACGTTCATTGAAGTCAACCTCAGTGAGCTCATGGCATCCTATCGACGTGAGGCCATGAACTACACCAAGCCCGATGTCGCCGTCCGCGTCAGCACCGACCTCTCGCCGCATTGCAGAGGCATCCTTGACACCAATCTCATGCACCAGCTGATGATGCATCTGCTGAAGAATGCAGCCAAACATGTTTCTCATGGTGACATTTTCGTCAAATATAACTGCGAGCGAAGGGGCTTGAAAGTGTCAGTCAGCTATGCAAACATGGGACAAGCAGAGCCGGTGGAAGCCGATATCTTTTCGATTCTTGAGAATGACGATGCGTTGAAAGATTCCAACAAGTCTTCTGTATTGGGACTTGCCATCTGTAGGGCTATTGTAGATATGTTCGGAGGTGAGTTCTTCATGGAATCGAACAATGACAAGACCACTGTTGCCTCCTTCTGGTTCCCCTGCGAGATGAAAGATATCTACAGGGACTTGTAATTTAAGGTTCTTATTTTAGGAATTGTTTGAACGCTTCGTCGTAGGCCGAGGTGCGAGCGAGCTGTCCGTTGATGAGGCACACCAGCGTGATGTCGCCACGGAAGCAGAGTGCCATGTCCGATTCGCGATAGATGGCCTGATGGAAAATGTACTTGACTCCATCCTTCTCCAATGACAGACGCGAGACGAAGCGGTCGTCGCATCGCAAGGGCACTTTAAAGTCCAGTTTCATTCGAGCCACGACAGCGTCCTGTCCCTGAGCGTGCAGCTCGGCAAAGCTCACTCCGAGCGAGCGCAGGAATAGGTGGCGCGTATGCTCCGCGTAATGAAGGTAATTGGCATTGTTCACAATGCCTTCGATGTCACATTCATAGTCGCGCACTTCCATTGTAGTCTCGAAAATGTAGTCCATAAGCGTATTTTGATGTTTGATTTGGCGGCAAAGGTACATAAAAAGTGAAAAATGAAAGAGTGAAAAGTGAAAAATGTATTATTCAAAAGAAAAACTTTACACTTTAAACTCCAAACTTTTAATTTTTTACTATCTTTACCCCCGAAAAACGTAAAATCGCTATCATAATGACTGCTAACTATATCAAACGTATCGAGATAGATTCCCTGTGGCGCGGCACATACCATATTGTCTGGGAACTGCGCCCGGGCATCAACGTGCTGAGTGGAATCAACGGTGTTGGCAAAAGCACAATCCTTAGGAAAACCATTCGCCGGCTCACGCAGGGTAAGGAAGAGTTGGGGCGTGGCCATAGCAGCCTGGGCGTTCATCTGTCCTTCGAACCAGAGGAGGCCGACAGCGTACGCTTCGATGTCATTCGTGGCGTGGACCGGCCCCTCATCAGCACCGATATATTAAATAAGGTGATAGAGGCGCGACTAACGACAGAGCTCGACTGGCAGCTCTATCAGTTGCAGCGTCGTTTCCTCGACTATCAGGTCAACCAGTCCAACCGCATCGTAGCCCTTTTCACCGCAGCTGACCCCGAGGCACAGGCCAAAGCCGCCGAGATAGCACAGGAGAAGGCTCAATTCCAAGATCTCGTCGATGACCTGTTTTCCGCCACCGGCAAGAAAATCGATCGCACGAGCAACGAAATCTTTTTCTTTCACCTTGGCGAGCGCATACCGCCATACCTTCTCTCCTCGGGTGAGAAACAGATGCTTATCATTCTGCTCACCGTGCTCGTAGAGGACCGGCAGCCCTACGTCCTGCTCATGGACGAGCCCGAGATCAGCCTCCATATCGAATGGCAGCAGCGACTGCTGGAACTCATTACTGACCTCAACCCCAATGCACAGGTCATCCTGACGACCCATTCGCCAGCTGTCATCATGAATGGCTGGGCGGACTGTGTGACTGACGTGGAAGATATTATCGTAAACGAATGAATCAAGCATGGCAAGACGCTTGACACAGAACCTCAATTCTGCTTATTTCGAGGCGGCGAATCACTTGCGACCATCGCGCGCCAGAAAGAGGATTGTGGCATACGTAGAGAGCTTTGACGATATCGCCTTCTGGCGCTTCATCCTTGATGACTACGAGGACGATACACGTTTTTTTGAGATTAAACTCCCGTCGCGCAAGAATCTCGGCAAAGGCAAGCGACAGGCACTCATGAACTTGCTCCATGCCGACCAACTCGGCTACTCGATGATTGCCTGCGTTGATGCGGACTATGACTATCTCATGCAGGACACCCTCGAGGAGAGCCGTTTCATCAACCATTCGCCATACGTGATCCATACCTTCGCCTATGCCATCGAGAGCTACCAGTGCTATGCACCCTCGCTTCATCGCGCTGTTGTTACTGCTACGCTCAACGACCGTCCGACGATTGACTTCGAAGCCTTCTTGAGTGAATACAGCAAGATCATCTGGCCTCTGTTCGTTTGGAATATCTGGTGCTATCGCCACGATAAGTACAAGAGCTTCTCGATGATGGATTTTTGTGGTTTCATAGGCTTCAAGATGATCAACACACGCGACCCTGAAGAATCGCTCGGATTGCTACGGCGTCGTGTCAATCAGAAGATGGCATGGTTGCAACGTCATTTCCCTGAAGCCAAGAGCTCATATCCCACACTACGCACAGAACTGCAAGAGAAGCTTGGAGTGACACCCGAGACTACATACCTCTTTATCCAAGGCCATACGCTTTTCGAGAAAGTTGTATTGCCTTTGCTCGACCCAATCTGCGCTATGCTGCGAAAGGAAAGAGAGCGGGAAATCAAGTTGTTGGCCGTTCATGCGCAGCAGCGACAGTGTGAACTTTTGGGTTACCAGCACAGCGTCATGCCCATAGAAATGGTATTGAGAAAAAACACGGGCTTCAAAAATGCACCCCTTCTGCAGCGTGTCCATGGAAGAATTGAGGCAATGCTGGCCGCTAACAGCAACGAACAACAAGCAACAATGGAAAATCAATAGAGACATGATGTTAAGAATTCAACGAACAGACAAGCGATATGCAGTACTAGGCTTACCACAGGTAACCTGTTGCCCCTTTCTTCTCCTATTCATCCTTCTTCCCTTTTTCTTATTGCAAGCATCATCGCTCGTCGCCCAGACCGCCTACGACTATTCGCGACTTCAGCGTGAGCGTCTGAACCGTGGAGTTGTTGCCTTCCGCACATCTCCAGACTCGGTTTGTGTGCAGTGGCGCTACCTCGATTCCGATCCCTCGGATATCAGCTTTGAGATTCTTCGCGATGGCAGAATCATTGGACGTCGAGGCCCTAAGGCTCCAACGTTTTTCATGGATGCTAATCCCGCCACACAGGCTACTACCTATACCGTTCGTTCTGTGCTGCGCAAGAAAGAGCCGCTTTATCACAAAGGGCGCCGCAATCCGCATCCGCGACCGGCATCCACCAAGCATCTTGCCCTCATCGCCGGTTCCTGGACACTCCCTGCCAATGCTCCCATCGGCTATCTCGATATCCCCCTCACGCCACCACAGACCTCAGTTACTGTCCCCGAGGGTTCTCCCGATGGTATAACTTATCATGCCAACGATGCCACGATGGCTGACCTCGACGGCGACGGACAGCTGGAAATCATCCTCAAGTGGGATCCTTCCAACTCCAAGGACAACAGCCAGAGTGGCCTCACCGCCCCCACCATTCTCGAAGCCCTTCGTCTTGACGGCACCTCGATGTGGCGTGTCAACCTTGGGCGTAATATCCGCAGCGGTGCCCACTATACTCCCTTCATCGTCGCAGACCTCAATGGTGACGGCTGTGCCGAACTTCTTGTCCGCACCTCAGACGGCACCATTGACGGCATAGGCACTGTCCTCGGCGATCCCGAGGCCGACCATCGCCGACATCCTGACACGCTTGTCTATCAGGCCAACAACAATCCCGGCGAGCTGTTTCGCGGTCCTGGCTGGCCCAATAAGATGGATTTGAAAGCCAAGCGAGGCGGCTTCATCTACAAGGGGCCTGAGTGGGTCACCTGCTTCGAAGGCACAACGGGTCGCTCCCTCTCCACCGTTGATTACATCCCAGAGCGCGGCGAACTCCGTGGTTGGGGCGACAACTATGCCAACCGCAGCGACCGTTTCCTCGCAGCTTGCGGATACCTCGACGGCGAGCACCTCAGTGCCTTTTTTTGTCGAGGCTACTACACCCGCACTGGCATCGCAGCCTACGACTTCGACGGCAAAGACCTTTCCGTCCGCTGGGTCTTCGATACCAATAACCCCGAATGGGCTTCCTATGCAGGACAGGGCAACCACAACCTCCGCGTCGCTGACGTCGATGGCGATGGTTGCGATGAGATCACCTATGGCTCCATGGCCATTGACCACGATGGTCGCGGTCTCTACAATACCGGCATGGGACACGGCGATGCCATCCACCTCACCTCATTCTTTCTCGACTCATCCCCTACACCCTCCCTTACGGGAGGGGCACTCCAGGTCTGGGACTGCCACGAGAACAAGCGCGACGGCAGCGACTTCCGCGATGCCCGCACAGGCAAGGTCCTCTTCCAAATCCTCTCTGATAAGGATGTGGGTCGCTGTATGGCAGCTGACATTGATCCCCATAACCCTGGCCTCGAGATGTGGTCCTCCGCTTCAGGAGGCATCTGCAATGTCCGGGGCGAAGTCATCGACAGCACTGCCCGCATCCCTATTAACTTCGGCATCTGGTGGGATGGTGACCTCTGTCGCGAACTGCTCGACCATGAAAGGGTGAGCAAATATAAAACCTCCACTCCTGCTCAATCACATTCAACTCCCCTCCCTAACAGGGAAGGGCAGGGGGGAGGATCTACTATTCCCTTCGACTTCACAGGCTCTTCCTCTGTGATGGAACTCGCCAAGTTCGATGGTTGCACCTTCAACAACGGCTCCAAGTCTAACCCTGCTCTCTGTGCCGATGTCATCGGCGACTGGCGCGAGGAGGTGCTGTGCCGCACGACTGATGACCGTCATCTGCGTCTCTACATCACGCCCATCCCCACCAAGTACCGCTTCCACACCTTCCTCTCCGATCCTGTCTATCGTCACAGTGTGACAATGCAGAACGTCGGCTACAATCAACCTACGAATGTCGGCTTTTACTTCGGTGCTGAGCTCAAAGGCAGCGAGCTGCTCTTCCGTGGTTGGAACTTCAAACATAGAACGCTTGTCCATAAAAAGAGCCAACATAGAAATAATAAACGATAAACAATCACTCACAATGAAACACAGCTTCCTCTTCCTCGCTGTCTTCGTTCTGGCAGCAATCTTTTCCCCGAGCACTTCTGCTCAGACCACGCGCGTCCTTTCTCCCGACGGCCTCACCTATCTTGACGTGAAACTGGCCGATGGCCGTCTCAGCTATTCTGCCGGCTACCGTACCGTTTTGAAAGCCAAGAAGAAAGGAGCAAAAGCTGACACGCTTGACGTACCGATGCTTTTGGATTCGCCTCTCGGTGTCTATACAAACGTAGCCGATTTCTCGAAGGACCTCACCCTCGTGGAAGCCATCCATCATGACGGCACGATCAAGCACAGCTACCACCTTCGTCAAGGCAAACAAAGCGAGATCAACAGCGAAGAGAACGGCTTCGCTGTCGTCCTTTCCACGCCCCAGCGCAGAAATGGCGGCGTGCTGATGACGGTGCAGTTTAGCGTCTTCAACAACAATATCGCCTATCGCTACCGCTTCCTGCAGGGTGGCGAGACCGGTTCCATCGTGATCACCGGCGAGGCTTCCGGCTTCCGTCTCCCCACTGATGCCACAGCTTTCATCTGCCCGCAAAGCGACCCCATGATTGGTTGGAAGCGCACGAAGCCCAGCTACGAGGAAGGTTACATCTGGGACGAGCCTATTACTACGCGCAGCAACTATGGCCACGGCTGGACCTTCCCCTGCTTGTTCCATGAGGGTGACAAGGGATGGCTCCTCATCTCCGAGACCGGCGTCAACAGCAACTACTGTGGCAGCCACCTCTCCGACGCCACTCCCGACGGCCTCTTTACCATTGCCTTCCCCATGGAAGGTGAGAACAACGGCTTCGGTAGCACAGGTGCACAGATCGGACTTGGTAACTGCAAAACCAATGGCTATGATGACGTTACCGGCTACACCCCCTGGCGCACCATCACCCTCGGTTCTACATTGAAGCCTATCGTGGAAACCACTATTGCATGGGATGTTGTGGAACCGCTCTACGAACCCAGCATTGACTACCAAGGCTCGCGTAACACTTGGTCGTGGATTATCTGGCAGGACGCCAGCATCAACTACGACGATCAGGTGAAGTTCATCGACCTCGCCGCAGCCCTCGGTTGGGAAGGCTGCCTCATCGACGGCGGTTGGTACGAGCACATCGGTCGCGAAGGCATGGAGAAACTCTTCGCCTACTGCAAGCAGAAAGGTGTGCGACCTTGGGTGTGGTACAATAGCAACGGCGGTTGGAACGACGCACCACAATGTGCTCGTCAAGCTATGCACAACTCCATCGTCCGTAAGCAGGAGATGAAGTGGCTGCAAAAGCATGGCGTGGCCGGTATCAAGGTTGACTTCTTTGCTGGCGACAAGCAGGAGACCATGCGCGTTTATGAAGGACTTCTTTCCGATGCCAACGACTACGGCATCCAGGTCATCTGCCACGGCTGTACGTTGCCTCGCGGCTGGGAACGTATGTACCCCAACTACTGCAGCTCAGAGGCCGTCCTCGCCTCCGAGAATCTCTACTTCAGCCAGGGCTTCTGTGATATGGAAGCACGTCATGCCTGCCTGCATCCCTTCGTCCGTAACACCGTCGCTTCGATGGAATATGGCGGCACCGTCCTTCAGAAACGCCTCCACAAAGAACCTGAAAAAGGTAACACGCGTCGCACTTCCGATGTCTTCGAACTGGCTACAACCATCGCCTTCCAGTCAAGCGGTCAGAACTTCGCCCTCACGCCCCGCAACCTCACCGAACAGCCTCAGTTCGAGATTGACTTCATGAAGCAAGTGCCCACCACGTGGGACGAGACGCGCTTCATCGACGGTTATCCCGGTAAGTATATCATCATGGCACGTCGCCACGCCGACCGCTGGTATCTCATCGCTATGAATGCTGAGTCCGATGCCAAGACGCTCACCATCAATCCTACTGTGCTCGATGGTTTCCCCGTTGAGGGAATCACCCTCCTCACCGATGGTTCCGATGGTCAAAGTCCCCAACAGTCCACCGTCAAACTCGATAAGAAACAACGCATTACGCTGACTATTCAGCCGCAATGCGCTGCGATACTTTATTAATTAAGAGAAAAAAGAAAGAGTGAAAAGTGAATAATAAAGATTCACTCTTCACTCTCCTTGACTGATCATCGTTTCCAGCTCGAGAAGGCGTTCGCGGAATGTGGCGTCATTCTCGAGCCGGTTTGTAATGGCCTGACAGGAGTGGAGCACGGTGGCATGACCACGCCGACCTACTGCCATTCCGATGCGTGTCGTGCTCAGCGTCGTATGCTTCTGCGCCAGGAACATCACCACCTGACGTGCGAGCACTACGCTGGCCTTACGGCTGGACGAGAGCACATCAGACTGCTTCTGTGAGAAATAGTCGCACGTGCGCTCGATGATGCGTTCTATGGTGATGGTGGGACGATGAGTCTGTTCGCCAACGGTGCGACTGACTACACGTTCTGCCAATGCCAGATCGATCTCGCAATTGAATACCACGCTATAGGCCATGAGTGCATTGACAATACCTTCAAGGTCACGGATGCTATGATCCACACGTGCTGCGATGTACGCAATGACATCCTCGGGGATGCGCAGACCATTATGACGGATCTTATAGCGAAGGATATCTCGTCTAAGCTCCTCATTGGCGGGTTCCAACTCAGCCTGTAAGCCCCACTTGAAACGGGTGAGCAGTCGTTCTTCCATGCCCTGTAGTGCCAAAGGCGGACGGTCGGAAGTCAGGATGAGCTGCTTGTTGTTCTGATGTAGGTGATTGAAGATGTGGAAAAACGTCAGCTGAGTCTTCTGCAACGAGGCAAACTCCTGCACATCATCGATGATGAGGACGTCAATACTCTGGTAGAAGTTGATGAACTCATTGATTTTGTTTTGCAGCTTGGCATCGACGAACTGCACCTGAAAGAGGTGAGCTGAGACATACAGCACGCGCAAATTCGGATACAACTCCTTCAGGCGGACACCAATGGCATTGACCAGATGAGTCTTTCCCACGCCTGAGCCACCATAAATAAATAAAGGATTAAAGGTGGCCTGACGAGGATGCTGGGCGATGGCGAGTCCTACGGTGCGAGGTAGTTTATTCGCAGAACCTTCGATGAAGTTCTCAAAGGTGAGGTCGTTTCTCAGCCGGGAATCCAAAGCCTGCATGGCTTGAGGTACGGTGTTGAGGCCCGTCAGGTACACCGGCTTCTCCACCTGTGTAGAACGGTCGCTGGCCTCTTCGGACGTGTGGAGGCCATGTGTGGCATCCACCTTTACCTCGTAGGTCAGGCGCACGTTATCGCCAAAGACGCGTTGCAGCACAGCCCTGAAGAGCTTCAAGTAATGCTCTTCGATGTATTCGAGGATGAAGGGGCTGGGCACACACAACGTCAACAGTCGCCCACTCTCTTCGAAGCTGACAAAGGAGATGGGTGCAAACCAAGTATCGAACTGCTGGCGGGGGATATTGTTTTGAATCATCCGCAGACAGTCCTTCCATCTTGGATCTATGGTCGAAACGCTGGCTTCCATTCTGTTGGTAAAGTGAACTACGCCGTAAGAGGCGATTTGCGAGTGCAAAGGTACTGCAATATTTTGAAAAAACAAAATGACCTCTACAAAAAAGTTTCTTTCCTACAGCTCTTAATTGACACGTTTTCAACCCCCTGCCGCAGCATCTCTTAGAATGTGTTTAAGGGTTTGTTTTAATTATTCAATACATTGTCTTTGAAAGGATTGAGGCACCAGCGTCTGCTGATGCCCCAATCTTTGGTTTTGTCGGTAATTGACGAAAATATAGTGCTTTACCGATGGCTGCTATTTCGATGTTGAAAGTTGTCTCTTATTCGGAAAAAATATATTTATTACTCTTTCTTCTCCTCGGGCTTGTCTTTCTTGCCGAACAGTGAGAAGTGGACATATCGCTTCGGATGTGCTTTCAAATCCTCGACGAGGGCGGAGGCTCCGTTGACGGTTTTGTTCAAGTTGCTGTAAAGCAAAGTGTCATTGAGCAATAGCCCGACATTGTTGTCAGTGGAGTTCAGACGGTGGGTCAGGGTATCCACTTGTCCGAGGGCATTATCCACGCGTGCCATCGTGCCTTGCAGGTCCAGCTGGTTGAGCTTGTCGGTGAGTGCCACCACATTCTCTCCAGCCTTCGTGAAGGTCTGTGCCAGCTGTGGCACATCCTTTTCCAGCAGACGATTGAGGTCGCGGCTGCTCTGGTCGAGGTTGGCGGTGACTGCTTGTGCATTGGCCAAGATCTGCTGTAAGTTGGGATCTGAGGCCAGTGTGTTCAGCGTCGTCAGCAGCGAGTCCACCTTCGAAAGTGTCAGCTCCAGCTTGGGGATGAGTGTGGCCGCCTTGGACATCAGGCCGTTGTTGTCTGAAGAGGGAATGGTATCACCCACGGAATAGCGCTCAACGGGGTTATTGCCCATCATCAGGTTCAGTGTGCAACCGCCCAGCATCGCCTCGTCGAGGACAGCCGTGGTGCCTACGGGAATGCGCATACCGTGCTCCACCGTGATCTCCACGATGACACCGCGTCCGGGGTGCTCGTAGTCGTACTTGATGTTGGAAACGATGCCGACATCATATCCGTCGGCATACACGGGGCTTGACTTGGCCAGTGCCTTGGCGTTGCGGAAATTGATATAATAGGTGTCGTGCGAACTGAAGAGCGACACGCCCTGCAGGAACTTGATGGTGAAGAAGAGGAGCACGAGGGCGATGATGCCCGTGATGCCAATCTTCGCTTCGTGAGGTATTTTCATTGCTGTGCTGCTTTATAATTCTTGATCGCTTCGTAGATACTTTTGGAGAGTTCGTCAACGCCGCGCTGACTGGTGAGATAAGCCTCTTCGCTGGCTGTGGTGATATATCCCAGTTCGATGAGGCACGAGGGCATTGACGTGGCACGTAGCACCAGGAACCCGGCCTGATGGACGCCCTTGTCGGGTCGTCCTGCGCTGCGGAACTGTTTCTGCACCATCGTCGCCACTTTCACGCTCTGCTCCATATTCTTGTCCTGCATGAACTCAAAGATGATATATGACTCAGCGCTTTTGGGGTCAAAGCCCTCGTAGCGGCTCTCGTAGTCCTTCTCAAGCATGATGGCGGAGTTCTCGCGCTTAGCGACATCGAGGTTGTCGGCGGCGCGGTGCATACCGAGTGTATAGGTCTCCGAGCCACGTCCCTGAGCCCGTTTGGGCAGGGCATTGGTATGGATGCTCACGAAGAGGTCAGCTTTGGCACGATTGGCAATGGCGGCTCGCTCGTTGAGTTCCACGAAAACATCGGTTTTGCGGGTATAGACCACCTTGACGTCTTTCAGGTTCTGTTCGATGAGCTTACCAACAGCGAGGGTCACGGCCAGATTGATGTTCTTCTCTTTGCCTTTCTTGCCAAGTGCTCCGGGATCCTTGCCGCCATGTCCGGCATCGAGCACGACGGTGAACGTCTTGGCGTTCTGGGGCTGTGAAGCCCACGCCGAAACCGTTCCCACGCATAGCGCGCAGGCTAACAATAGTAAGGATAAATAACTCTTGACCTTCATTTGCGCTGCAAAGTTAGCTCAAATCATCCGAAAAGCCAAATTTATTCCCATATTTCCGCATTTCATCTGGTCTTGTGGCCATTCTTACAGCGACATACAAGTCTGCGAGATTCTTTCGGGGCTGATAGCGCGCGTGCATTGCATGTGCCGCAGGGGGCATTTGTCAGAGCCCGCGATAGTGCAAGGCTGGCAGGGGAGTCCGGCGGTGAGGGCATCGCTCGGATTTTGGTTGAAGCCCAGGAAACCGCAGGCTGGTGTCGTGCCGCCCCAGATGCTGATGACGCGTGTGCCGACAAGGGAGGCCAGATGCATATTCGCGGAGTCCATGGAGAGCATCACATCGAGATGAGCCATGAGTGCCAGCTCTTGCTCCAGCTGCAGGCGTCCAGCCACAACGAAGATGTTGTCGTGATGTGCACCCCATGTAGAGAGAAGGTCGGCCTCGTGTCCCTTGGCTCCGAAGAGGAAGACACGTCCTCGGGGACGGGCGGCAAGTTGAGTGACGACCTCCTGCATCTGTGTGAGGTCGTAGGTCTTGGAACGGTAGCGCGCAAAGGGTGCCACGCCGACCCATTGCTCTGTGCCTTTGGCGGGCAGACCGTCGGGCAGAGCGGGCAGTCCTTGGGGAAATAGGGTTACAAACTGCGGTTGAGTTGGCAATCCCAAGCGTGCGAAGACATCGAAGTAACGTTCTGTGAAGGGATGCGAACACTGGGCGTGGTCGTGCAGGATGGCTCGGCGCTCGCTACGGTTCTTGTCGAGCATTGCCACGGGCTTCAGCCGCAGACGGAAGAGGGCATCAATCAGCCATGACCGCAGGACATTATGAAGGTCGGCAACCGCATCAACATCGAGCGTCCGCATCTTACGCAGCAGACGCCAAGTGCCGAGAACACCGCGGCTCTCATCCTTCGTGAGGGCCAGCACCTCAACGTTCGACGGGGCATTGATGAACAGACGCGACATGAAAGCCGAGGTGACCACCGTGAACGTGTGCTCGGGGTAAGTGCGAGCCACGCTGTAGATGGCAGGGATGGTCATGGCGACATCGCCGAGGGCGGAGAGTCGTGTGACAAGAATGTGCATGGAATACCTTAAATAATATGTACGCGCGCGTAAAGGCAGAGGCTGTCCTCAGCCTTCCTGCTGCATTTTGTCTTTCAGGTACGCCTCCACACCGGCAATATCCTTGGGTGTATCCACGCTGAGCGACTTGCAATGGGCGTTGTAATAATAAATAGGAACGTGGTTCTCGATGAAACGGAACGAGTCGTTCTCCTCAATCTTCTCGATGGGGCCGCGGGGGGTGTTGTGGTAGAAATCCAATGCTTTTCGGTTGAAGGCTCCTACGCCCACGAACTTATGGAAGACGTAGTCCATAGCTCCCTTGGGATAGGGGATGGGACTGCGGCTGATGAAAAGGCATCGGTCATCCTTTGCCGTGACAATCTTCAAGTTAGTGGCATCCACCACTTCCACGGGATTCTCGAAGTCGGTCATGAGATTGGAGACATAAAGCTCGTCCTCTTGGATCTCAGCTGGGATGCACTGGATGATGGCCTCGCGCGTCAACAGCGGCTCGTCGCCGTTCACCATCACGTAAAGGTCGGCTTCGATGCGCGTAGAGACTTCGTACAGACGCTCGGTGGCGGTGTCGTGGTCGGAGCGCGTCATGATGACCGGAGCACCGAAAGCTTCGGCTGCCTCGCGGATGCGGTCGCTGTCGGTGGCGACATACACCTCCGAGAACTCTGGCACGGCCTTACAATGTTCATAGACCCACTGAATCATGGGCTTGTTGAGGATAAGGGCAAGGGGCTTCTCGAAGAAGCGGCTACTTCCGCCACGGGCGGGGATGACACAGATGATGTTCATATTTTGGGGTGAAGAGTTTAAGGGTTCAAGGGGTTTAAGCGTTTTCCGCAAGTCTTGGGTTGGAGGTCAGCGATTGCTGGCGGTTGTATTCCTCGCGCGAGATATACCAGCGGTTATGTGACCAGAGCCATAGCTCCGGCTGTCGCTGAATCGAGGCCTCCAGCATACGGAGATAGGAGATGGTATAGGGGAATTGTTCGCCCTCGGCGGGCTCAATCTTACGTGCCGAAATACGGTAGTAACCGCGACGTGGCTGAGCAAAATCCATGAAGAGGAAGCGCGCTCCTATCTTGCTGCCAATCTCCTCTGCTCCAGTGATGTAGGCTGAGTCCTGTCCGAGGAATGTTGTCCAATGCACCATGACATCGCTGTTGGGATGCTGGTCAGAGTTGAAGGCCACCAGGAAGGGCTTGCCTTCACGGCGCAGACGCAGCACGGTGCGGAGAACCTGCTTCTGGGGGATGCTGACGCTGTCGAAGCGTTTGCGCAGCCGAAGGATGAGTGCGTCGAAGGCCTTGTCGCGCAAAGGACGATAGACCTGACAGAACGTGAGGGGTTCGGTGCAGAACTTATACATCTGTTCAGCCCACTCCCAATTGCCGTTATGTCCAAACAGGATGAAGCACGGCACACCGTCGCGGGCGCACTCGTCAACGAGTTCTATTCCCTCGGGTTCCACGCGGCTGGTCATCTCTTCGTCGGAGATGTGCAGGAGCTTGATCATCTCAAAGATGAGGTCGCAGAGATGATGGTAGAAAGCCACTTCAATCTTTCTGCGCTCGGCATCACTCTTGTCTGGGAAGACGCGCAGGAGGTTCTTGCGGACGACACCGCGGCGATAGTGCAGGACATGAATCATCAGCCAGCACAACCCATCGCTCAGCACAAAGAGCCACGACAACGGCAGACGTGCCAACGAGCCGAACAGAAAGAGGTAAACGTGGTAGAGAATCTTATCTTTCATGCATGAACGTTGAAATTTGGGTGCAAAGGTAATAGAAGTTCAGCGGAAAACAGCATGAAACATCATAAAATGTGTGAAACATGGTGGGAGATTGATAAAGATTTAGTACATTTGCACCCAAAGAAATGCCAAACCATGATTTATCTCTCCCTTCCGGATACACAAGAACATCGCCTGAGTTTTTACTTGGCGATGGAGGAGTATGCCGCGCGCCAGCTCAACGACGGCGACGACCTCTTCTTCCTCTGGCAGGTGGAGCCCAGCGTCATCTTTGGACGCAATCAGGTGATCGAGAATGAGGTCAATCTCGACTACTGCCGCCAGCACGGCATAGCCTTCTATCGTCGTAAGAGCGGCGGAGGGTGTGTCTATGCCGACAAGTCGAACGTCATGATGAGCTACATCACACGCTCCGACGAGGTCACCACGACATTCAGCCTATACATGGAGATGGTGCGGCAGATGCTCGCCAATCTGGGCATAGAAGCCACCACGACGGCCAACAACGACGTGCTCATCGGCGGGCGCAAAGTCTCGGGCAATGCTTTCTACCACATTCCGGGGCATAGCATCGTTCACGGCACCATGCTCTTCGACACGAATATGGAACACATGCTCAACGCCATTACGCCGCCACAGACGAAGCTCGACAAGCACGGCGTGGAGAGCGTGCGGCAGCGCATCACCCTGTTGCACGAGCATACTGACCTCACCGTCGACGTTTTCAAAACGTATATACGTGAACGCCTTTGCGACCAGTCGTATCAGCTCACACATATAGACGTGCAAGCCATCGAATCTATAGAAAAAGAATACCTCAACCCCGAATTCATTATGAATCATTAAAACTCGTCAACTTGTCAACTCGTCAACTTGTCAACTTGTCAACTCGTCAACTAAATAACTATGGAAAAGAAAACCTGCCTTTATGACCGCCACGTGGCACTCGGCGCACTCATGTCGCCCTTCGGCGGATTCATCATGCCTATTCAGTACTCCAACATCACCGATGAGCACAACGCCGTGCGCCAGCATTGCGGTGTCTTCGATGTCAGTCACATGGGCGAAGTGCGCATCACAGGACCGGACGCCGAGCGCTACGTCCAACATATCTTCACCAATGATGTCACCGACGCGCCCCTTGGACAAATCTATTATGGAATGATGCTCTACCCCAACGGCGGCACCGTAGATGACCTGCTCGTCTATAAGATGGGCGAAAACGATTTCTTCCTCGTCATCAACGCAGCCAACATCGACAAGGACGTGGCGTGGATGCTTGAGCAAAAAGAGGGCTTTGATATCAACCTCGACCACCAGAGCGACTACTACGGCCAGCTGGCCGTGCAAGGTCCTGAAGCCGAAGCCGTCGTTGAAGAGGTACTGGGTTTGCCCTGCAAGGAACTGAAGTTCTACACAGCCAAAACTCTTACTGTTCCCGAGGGTTCTCCCGAGGGCCTCATCATCTCCCGCACTGGCTACACCGGCGAAGACGGCTTCGAGATCTACGGCTCGCACTTGTTCACGCAGCAAGCCTGGGACAAGCTCATCGCCTCCGGACGCTGCAAGCCCTGCGGTCTCGGCTGTCGCGACACGCTACGTTTCGAAGTCGGCCTGCCCCTCTACGGCGACGAACTAAGCGCCGACATCAGTCC
>CAJORF010000054.1 GCA_905236985.1 uncultured Bacteroidaceae bacterium
ACTGCGGAGGTTTGCCGCGCGGCTGGAGGCGCAAAGCCTCCAAAGAGCGCATCCAACTGCTTGAGATGCAAACATAGTAACTTATTTAATAATAAGGTGTTACTATGCCTTAGTCATCGAATAAACCACGTCCATGATGTCCTTGCCAATCTGGTCAGCAGCCTCCATGGTGGCAGCCTCGGAATAAACGCGAATGATGGGCTCAGTGTTGGACTTGCGCAGATGTACCCATTTGTCGGGGAAGTCGATCTTCACGCCGTCGATGTCGTTGACCTCCTCATCTTTATAGAGCTCCTTCACTTTTGCTAAAATGGCATCCACATCGGTGTCAGGTGTCAGGTCGATGCGGTTCTTGGCAATGCAATAAGGAGGATAGGTAGCGCGCAGCTCACTGGTCTTCATGCCTTTCTTGGCGAGATAGGTCAGGATGAGCGCGATGCCGACGAGGGCGTCGCGGCCATAGTGGGCAGCGGGATAGATGACACCGCCATTGCCCTCACCACCGATGACAGCGTTGGTGGCCTTCATCTTCGTTACTACATTGACCTCGCCCACAGCAGCAGCGTTGTATTCGCAGCCGTACTTGCGGGTGACATCGCGCAGGGCACGGGTCGAGGAGAGGTTCGAGACGGTGTTGCCAGGCGTGTGCTGCAGGATGTAGTCGGCTACGGTAACAAGTGTGTATTCCTCGCCATACATGGTACCATCCTCGCAGAAGAGTGCCAAGCGGTCCACGTCGGGATCCACCACAAAGGCAATGTCATAGCCACCCTTCTGCATGAGAGACTTAATGTCGCCCAGGTTCTTTTCCAGCGGTTCGGGATTGTGCTGGAAGTCACCCGTAGGTTCGCCGTAGAGGCAGGTGACGGTCTCTACGCCCAACTGCTCTAACAGTTTAGGCAGGATCACACCGCCGACGGAGTTCACCGTGTCGAGAGCTACGTGGAACTTACGAGCCTTGATCGCTTCGACATCCACCAGGGCAAGGTCTTTGACCAAGTCGATGTGCTTCTGATCGTAGCTGTCATCCTCACGGTACTTACCGAGATGATCAACATCAGCATAGTCAAAGTCCTCTGCAGCAGCTATGCGCAGCACTTCAGCACCTTCAGCAGCATTGAGGAACTCTCCATCGCTGTTGAGCAATTTCAGGGCATTCCACTGACGGGGATTGTGAGAAGCGGTAAGGATGATACCACCACAGGCTCCCTCCATCGTAACGGCGAGTTCCGTGGTGGGCGTCGTGGCAAGACCGATGTTCACCACATCAAAGCCCATACCCATGAGCGTGCCACACACAACATTCTTCACCATCTCACCAGAGATGCGAGCATCGCGGCCAACGACGATCTTATTAGATCCAACTTGATCCACCTTGCGGATGAGCGTAGCGTAAGCCGAGACGAATTTCACAATGTCTAAGGGATTCAATGTGTCACCCGCACGACCTCCTATGGTACCGCGGATGCCGGAAATGGATTTGATTAAAGTCATTCTGATTTACGATTTAAAGATTTACGATTTAGGCTTTTTAGTGCGATTTTCGTTGCAAATATAATAAAAAAAGGGGCGGAAGCGGCAGATTGATGGAAATAATTTGTGCGAAACCCTAAAAAAGACGAAAAAATAGCCTTTCTTATGTCATCCATATCAGAAAATAGCTATCTTTGTACAATCAAAACCATCACATGAACAGATTTTTCCCGTTAATCACCATCCTCCTTTCTCTGTGCTTCGGACTTCCGATGCACTCAACAGGTCAGACTACCAATACGCCTCCACCCACCACCGTCGAGGGGTGGGCAGATCGCCTCACACGCTTCGGTGCTGCCATACCGCAGGAGAAGGTGTTCGTACACATGGACAACACCTGCTATTTCCTCGGCGATACCATCTGGTATGCCGCCTACACGCGCCGCACAGACAAAGGACAGCCCTCGAACGTCAGCCGCGTGCTTTATGTCGAGCTCTACAATCAGGACGGCTATCTCGTTGAGCGTCAGCTCGTGGAGATGAAAGACGGACACGGCTACGGCAACTTCGCGTTAGCTGACACGCTCTACGGCGGCTTCTATGAGTTGCGGGCATACACACGTTGGCAGCTCAACTGGGGTCAGACGGAGAAGGAGCACACCTCGTATGCCGAAAACTGGTTCTTCAATAAAGAGATGGCCAAGCAGTTCTATGCGGATTACGACAAGCTGTACTCGCGTGTCTTCCCCGTCTATGACAAGCCCCAAGAACCGGGCGACTTCTTCCATGAGATGACTACGCGTCCCCTGCGCCGTTACTTCAAGAGCGGAGCACCAGAACCGCAACTGACGTTGTCACTGTATCCCGAAGGCGGCAACGTGGTGGCGGGTGTCCCTTGCCGTATAGCTTTTGAGGCAGCGTCCGAGAACGGCGAGGCGTTTGAAGGACGGACTCTCCCACCGGCCTCCCTCTTAGGGACGGAGCAAATACCTGATGAAGGTGTTCCCACCGTAAGTCGTGGACGTGGTATGTTCACTTTCACACCAAAGGCAGGACAAGACTACGAGTTCACCTTCACGGCTACAGACGGACGCACCGCCAAGGCCAAACTCCCGAAAGCTGAGACGGATGGCGTGGCACTGACCGTTGAACGTAGAGACGATGAATGGGTCATCAACGCGCAAGCTCAGGGGCAGGCAGCACAGCAGCCACTCGGCATGACAATCATGCACGAAGGGTTGGTGGATTCCTTCGCTACCCATACAGGAGTGGAGAGCTGGAACATAGTGCTCAAACGAGAGAATCTCGAGTCCGGCATCCACCAAGTCACCGTCTTCGATGTCGCGGGTCGCATCTGGGCCGACCGCCTCTTCTTCGTCACCAAACCCGACTTCGCAAAGCCCACTCTGATTGTCAGTGGTATCAAAGAAGAATATCAACCTTACGAAGCCATCAGCTTGCAGGTAACTGCTCCCTCCCTACAAGGGAGAGCGGATGGAAAGTCTTCTCTCTCTCTCGCCATCCGCGATGCCGCCCAACAGGACTACCTCAACGACTGCGGTAACATTCTGACTGAAATGCTCCTGTCCTCGGAAATCAAAGGCTTTGTGCCCGATCCGAGCTATTTCTTTGAAGCCGATGACGAGGAGCATCGCACGGCTCTCGACCTGTTGATGATGACACAGGGATGGCGGCGCTTCGACTGGAAGACGATGGCTACGCCAGGGGTATTTGTCCTCAACCACCCTGCCGAGACGCAAACTCAGGTGCTACGGGGCGAGGTGTTGAACTATGATGTCAATGACTGGCAAGACGATGTCCGCTGTATTGATATCTTTTGTCCTTCACCTTACCAACTCGAAGAACGACTGGCGAAAATGCTGCCTTCAGACTCTTTGGTCGATCCGGAACGCGATTTCCGCAAGAATCTGCGCGAGAATGAAGAAGGGCTGTCCGTGGAGGACAATTACGCCAACTGGGGATGGGGCGAAATATATCATACCATCGTGGCCGAGAGCTATGCCCATGAGAACCATTTCCCCACTGGCAGCTACCGCATGAGCGGCGACATCGCCCGTGCCCGCTTCAACACCAAGAATGGCCCCATCAACCCGGAGGTGCGCGTTCATGCCGAGTTTACACAGCCAGGCACAGAGAGCGTCGTCGGTGATGTGACCACACGTAGCGGACAGTTCCTCATCCAAGCGCCCCGCTTCGAGGGGTACTGTGTCTTTTTCCTCGGTGCCAGCGATACAACGAAATGGAAGAGCGAAAAGCACACATGGATTGATATGGACGAACAAGCCATACCAGAATATTTTGTGCGCCTGCGCCACGACTATCCCCGTTTCACTAAGCCCTACAACTACTATCAGACGACCTTCCGTCCGGCACCCGAGGGTGTGAAGCTGAACAGCGTATTCAATCCGGCAACCTTCGAGACACAGATGGCGACGGTGACGGTACGTGCCCGACGTGGCGGCTTACGTAAGTTAGACCTGACAAAACCTGCGTTTAAGGAAGATGCCTATACGGCCTTCAATGAAGCCTGCGATGCAGGGCTGATGGCAGGACGATACTTAGGGCGCATACATTATTTAAATAGTGTTGCGCGTCTATACGTGGGTGACATGAACACGGAAAACGTCTACCTTTTTGAGCCCCGCTATGATGGCAGGAACCTCTCCTACAACCGTTCCAACGCCGTGATAGACAAATACAACCTGCTCACCAACCTGGATTCGATAAGCATCTACACCGACTTCTCACCGCGCTCGGGCGGCGATCCCCGCGTCACAGAAGAGAACGTGGCACGCGTCGCTATTGATGTCCGCAAATTGCCTGATGACGGTATGCGAACTATTTATCGTGACCGCCGCTACATCCTGCAGGGCTTCAATGTCGCCGACGACTTCTACCACCCCAACTACAGCCAGCATCCGCTGCCCGACGGACAAAAAGATTACCGCCGCACGCTCTACTGGAACCCCGACCTACAGCTCGATGCCGATGGTCACGCGGTCGTCTCCTTCTTCACAGGCAGCAAGCCCACGACGATTACCGTGGAGGCGAATGGACAAGCCAATGACGGAACATTGCTGACACATTAACAGCCACACAGCCCCTCTAACCAATGACTAATCAATCCTCATTTTAACCCTTTAACCTATGACCCTATAACCTCTTATGAACGACAAACTTCAATCCATTGTCGACCAGTTCGCCATCTGCGGCACGGTCGCAGAAATCAAGCCCCTCGGTGAGGGACTCATCAATGACACACTCCTCGTGAAGACCGCTCAGGCCGAGGCACCCAACTACGTGCTCCAGCGCGTGAACACCAACGTCTTCCCCGACGTGGAGATGCTCATGAACAATATCCGTGCCGTGACAGGACATATCCGTCAGAAGCTCGAAGCCCGCGGCGAGGATGACATTGACCGCAAAGTGCTCACCTTCGTACCCCTCAAGGTAGATGCCAACAAGCTCTACACCACCGTTGAAGGCGAACCCTGGCGTCTCATGGTATTCATCAACGACGCCATTACCAAACAGGCCGTGAACCCCGAATCGAGCGAGGCTGCCGGTGAAGCCTTCGGCAAATTCCAAGCCATGCTGGCCGACATCCCCGTGGAGCTGGGCGAGACCATCAAGGACTTCCACAACATGGAGTTCCGTATCCAACAGCTCAAAGATGTCATCGCACAGGATCCCGCAGGCCGCGTAGCCAGCGTGCAACCCATCATCGACGAACTCCTCTCCTATGCTGACGAGATGACCCTCGCTGAGCGACTTGGACGCGAAGGCAAGTTGCCCAAGCGCATCTGCCACTGCGACACCAAGGTCAACAACATGATGTTCGACCACAACGACAACGTGCTTTGCGTCATTGACCTCGACACGGTCATGCCTAACTTCATCTTCTCTGACTATGGCGACTTCCTCCGCACGGCTGCCAACTTCACCGCCGAGGACGATCCCGACCTCTCAAAGGTGGGCTTCAACATGGAGATCTTCAAGGCATTCACCCGCGGCTACCTGCGCTCCGCCAACGCCTTCCTCACACCGTTAGAGAAGGAGTTGTTACCATACGCCGCTACCCTCTTCCCCTACATGCAGGCTGTTCGCTTCCTTTGGGACTACATCAGCGGCGACAAATATTGGAAGTGCAAGTACCCCGAGCACAACCTCGACCGCGTAAAGAACCAGCTTACCCTGTTCAAGAGCGCATACGCTCTGAAACAGGAGATGGCCGATTTTATCGCAGAGCAATAGCCCTCATTTTTCGGTTAACACCTTTTAAGACGCGGGAGCACAACACGTTGACGCTTCCGCGTTTTTCTTGTTTTATGTCATTTTATCAGCACTTCTTGTCCTAAAATTAGCTAAAAATGACAGCGATACGAACATTTATGCGTACCTTTGCATCGCAAAAATGAATTGCCGCCCTGTGATAGGGCTGCTTTTTTGAATAGAAATGATTAAAAAGACGCTTGCCTTACTGCTTTGTCTTAGCACTTTTAGCTTTGCAAATCCCCCCATACGCCACCGCAATACGACAGTGGTACCTGATGTTATTCCCACACAATCAGGCATACAGCCACGCATGGCTGTAGTCGAAGAGCCAAAACTGATGAACGTTGCTCTTCCTGATCAGCTGATTGACCTTATGGAGTCTCTGCCCGCTTCGGCCAAGATGTCGGCACTGGACAAGACAATGGCTACAGATCTCATATCGGCTGCCAAGCAACACATTGGGGCACGCTATCGTTCAGGCAGCAGCGGCCCCTCTGCCTTCGACTGCTCTGGCTTCACTGCCTATGTCTTCAAGCACTTGGGCATCTCCCTGAAGCGTTCTTCCAAGGAGCAACACAAGCAGGGTTCAGCCATTGACAACTCCAAGGATCTCCAGCCCGGCGACCTCGTCTTCTTCGGGCGACGCGGTAGGAACGTCAACCATGTGGGCATCGTTGTGGATGTTGAATCCGATGGCACCTTCCAGTTCATCCACGCCAGTACATCACGCGGAGTACGCATTGATGACTCCAGTGATGACTATTGGTCACTCCGCTTTATAGGTGCCCGCCGCATCATCGGCACAGAAATCTAATTTCTTCATCCTTTTCCAAAGAAATCTGCCTTCCCTCGAATGGGGGAATGAAAACATCATGCAGATCATCTGTTGACAGTCATCGCCACTCACCCGTGGGAGTGTGTTACCGTCACAACAAGAAAAAGCCTCCGAGATCGCTCTCGGAGGCTTCCTTGTAAAAGTGGCGG
>CAJORF010000055.1 GCA_905236985.1 uncultured Bacteroidaceae bacterium
ATGGAAGGGGGAAATATACGGTCGTGCAGACGAAGGCGAAGAGGCATTGCAAAACCTACGATTCAGAAAAGAGGAAAACGGCCGCTTCTGGATGTGGCAAGATGTTGAAAAGGATGAAGAGGAAGAAGTCATTGACCGATACCTCGTCATTGTCGATGTATGCAAGGGGAAAACTGAAAAAGCCGACTTCGCAGACATCCTTGTCATTGACCGTATATATATGATGGATGCAGAGCCGCCTACCGTTGTCGCAGAATGGCACGGGCACATCGACATGGACAAGCTGGCGTGGAAGGCAACACAGGTCGCAGCATACTACAACAACTCCATGCTCGTCATCGAATCAAACACGCTCGAAACAAACAACACTAAAGGAGAGGCAGAGTACATCCTCAACCTCATACGCGAAGTATATTACAACCTCTACGCAAGAAAGCAGTCAGCAGAAGACATACGCGAAGGACTGCCAAGAAAGTACGGGTTCCACACCAATCCGCTCACTAAGAAAGTCATCATACACAACCTCAAGGCCATCATACGAGAGCACCTATACGTCGAACGCGAAGAAGAATGCCTTGAAGAATACCTCACATATATAGAAAACGAGAAAGGCGCATTCGAGGCAATGGAAGGATACCACGATGACAGGCTCATGACGCGCGCAATCGGACTACAAATCTGTTACCACGAAATGGAACTCCCCCGCATCGTCAAGAAACACAAGTCGCCAAACTCCGCAGCACACAAGAAAAACGCCACCGCCACAATATAACCCCAATATAACCCCAATATAACCCCAATATGCCCACAATATGCCCACAATATACCCACACATCCCGTTACCGTTCCTCGCGGTTCTCCGCGAGGCTCATGTCCCCTCGCTTCCCGCATCCATAAATTACCGTTCCTCGCGGTTCTCCGCGAGGCATTATTAACAAATAATTTCTAAACACTATGTTCTACAACCCAATCCTTCAATTCGTTGACTACCTCCGCTACCGCGAGGCCGTCAAGCAGGCAGACAACGCCCACGAAAAAACTGGTGAACGCTACTACGTCATGCCCGTGCACCCCACAAGAAACGACAAATCCAACAAAACAAGCCTCATCATCTTAAACAGGAACAACTTCCGAAAGATGAAGAAGAAGCACTACATCAACCACAACGCAACACAGCGAGACCTCGTCAACGAGTGCTTCTACTGCACGACATACAGCAACGGAAACGGGTATCTCGACGAAGCAGGGCGCAAGGTCAAGCTCGCAAACTACTTCTCATACTGCAAAGCAACACGCCAACTATACAAAGAGCGGAAACATGAAAACAAAAAAACATGGTGGCAGAGAATCCTTCACCGCAAATCCAAACAATGACCTCACAGGCATTGCGACACTCACACACAATCCACTTGCAACATTCAACATACGCGCAGGTGCACAATCAAACAAGGGCAGTCACAATTGACGGCCCTTGTTCTTAGTCCAGTATGCTGAGATTTCATCGCAGCCATCACGCCACATTACGCATAGCACCGTAAAGCTGCTGTACGGCCTGCTGGTTAGCACCCTGCGACACCTGTTGCTGCAGCTCAGGTGATAGACCGTCGGGAATCTGGCCTTGTGCCAACTGCTCCTGCTGGCTGTCAATGCTCTGAAGTAGCTTGTCTGCAAACGGGAACCTTCCGTTCTCAAGCATCTGCTTAAGAGAGATCTGACCTGTACGCCATATCTCCATGATGAAATCGTTAGCATAATTGATGTACTCTTGCGACGAAGTGCTCTCTTCGATGCTCATGTCATACTCCGCATTAAGAACACCCTTGCTATTGATTGACGTGATTGAAGAATCACGGCCAGCAATTTCTATCACGCGCTTCTCGTCATAGTACTGCTTGATGTTCTTCACATCCTTGTACGCAGCATCCTCCTCAAACGACGAGAAGCTTTCGAGAATGTCTATCAAAGACGTGGAGGCGTTCTGAGCCATCATCTGAGCGTGACTGCCGCTTTCGCCAGCGAAGCCAGGCTTACCTTGAAGCGCACTGTTCACGCCGCTGATGTCCTCAAAGAACTTCAACTGCAACTGCAATAGCTCGTTGATGCCGATGTTCGTGGAGTTGTTGGCTATCTGTTGAGGAATCTGACCGCTCTTGCTCGGATGGTACAGGATAACGCCGTTGAAGCGCGTCCACTCGTCTGCAACCTCGTTGATGTCCATACCCTTGAAACAGTCCTCGGGAGCCAGCATCACGCCCTTCGCACTCGCCTTCATGATCCAGTAGTGCAGCGTAACAAGCTGGTTAGTGTATCGCTGCTGGTCAAGTACGTCTGCTACAAAGCTATGGATCTCGCCGTCGATAAACGGGTAAGCCTTGAACACGTAGGGATGACTCTTGTGTTCGTAGGGACTTTCCCCCTCATCTAAGATGTCACCGAAGGGAGTAAGGTAGTAGTAGTACCAGTAATCATCCATGAACCACTCTGCTTCAATCATGGGAATGTCATCTATATCCATACCCGATTCAACACCCATTTGAGTGCGCCGCATGTTGACGGACTTAACCATCACGTCGTAGTCCTCGATCTCTATCTTATACACATCGCCGCTGTTGTAGTCATGGCATCTGTATCGTGGCTTGCTCTCCTTCCTCCACACCTCGATCACACGGCAGCGTGTCGGATCGCTCGTAAACAGAAAGTCGTAGTTCTCTATACGGCTGTAACCGAAACGCTCACACTGCGTGATCAAGGCAACACGGTTGCGCGCACTCGTATAGATATGGCTCAACCTGTCATAGTCTTCAGGGCAGTGCGCAAACTGCTGGCACAAACTCTCAAAGCTGATGTCATGTACCTCGCCAAGGAAAGAGCAGTCCCAGCCACGGAAGTCACGCATATTATTGTCGATGAAGAAATTGTTAGGCTGCACATAGTCTGTCCAACAGTCCAGACGCTCATTACGCCAACCGTACCACTTGCGATGAACAACAAAGCCGCTGATGAGATACTCCTCCATCGTACGTGCATAAACCTCACGCATACGGTTAATCTGCATGACATAATCCAGTAGCGTGCTCATCGTCTCGCCGATATGCTGCTCGTCACGGTCGCGGCTATGACAGATGGGCACCTTGCTCTGCATCCTGTACGCACCAATCACATTCTTCAACAAACGACGGATGAGGTTATTCTTCAACGGAACGGTGCCCTGCACGCTCTTGATGTACTCCTCTTCCGTCATGTCATGACCATCGACATGGATGATGTCGCCCCACTGGTCGCCGTAAGTGTAACGCTTGTTACGCTCACGGTCACGACGAAAGCGGCTCATGTTGTCCCAATACTGCTGCGCTTCCATCAGCACATGAAACGCACGACGGTCGCCAAACTTCTTCGCTTCCTTGATGGTGTCCATCTCCAGCACGGGACGAACCCTCTTCATTGATAACAATTTCTCTTCTGCCATATCTCTTCTTCTTTATTATGGCATTTTCGCCATATTTATTTTTCTTTAATTGTGGCATTTTCGCCATATTTCTTTTTCATGTTGCCTTCATGTTACCTTCATGTTGCCTTCATGTTACCTTCATGTTGCCTTCATGTTGCCTTCATGTTACCTTCATGTTACCGTTCCTCGCGGTTCTCCGCGAGGCTCATGTCCCCAGCCTCCCGCGAGACTGCGGTCAACGCCTATTCAACCTCATGCAACTGGTCAATCAGCTCACGCATGGTAGCGTACATTTTGGCCTCTGCATCCTTGCGCTCCTCTTCGGTTGCCGCCTCATTTATATCCTCGCGGTAATCGTCAATGTCGGACTTGTACTCGTCAAACAACTCATATCGCAGATATTCCTTGGAGTTATACAGGAAATCAACCTTTTCGGCCATACCTGCAACACCCTCGTCGGCGGCATCCTCATACTTGCGCATCAGCCGTTTCGTCTCTTCGTACTCCTTCTTATACTTGAAATACTCGTTCTGCAACTTCCTGTTGGCTGTGCGCTCGTCACCTGTCTTAACAACACGGTTGGCTATAAGCATGTTGCGCCAGTCAAATTCACGGTTGCCTAATGCCGTCTCGCCCATCTTCTTCAACTTCTCGGCTGTAGTCACATAGCCACCAAACACACCGCTCAAAAGATATTCCAACTTCGCAGGATTGATGTCAATTGCGCCTTTCTTGAAATCGTCGCCACCTGTCTTCTCGTTCAGCCACTTAGATGCGCCAACCAGCGATTGGTCGGCATTCTTGTAGGCCTTAGTCCATTCAGGGTCGTTTTGGTTCCAAGGGGTATCTTTGTAGATTGGAAGACCAGTCCAGCTCTTGTTCATGATATAAGCCTCGGTGTAGGGCTTGATAGCACTCGGTATCAGAGGAGACACACCACCGCCACCTTCAAGCATATCAAGGGGAAGTATCTGACTCACCTGACTGGCTATCTGATAACTCAGTTCCTTGTTGTCGTAGTGTTCGTTTCCGCTGATAGCACCTGATGCCAATTCACCAAGGCCATAGATACTACGGAACTCGATAGGCAAGGGAATGGTCACCCATTTATCGCCAACACGGAAACAGATATTGCTTCTACGCACATATTCGGGAAGGTTGTAGTAGGCATTCTTGTCATCATCGTCACCGTCACCGCCTCCCATGGCCGCTGCCAACTGAGGAATGACATAGCCAAGGATAAACATC
>CAJORF010000056.1 GCA_905236985.1 uncultured Bacteroidaceae bacterium
GTGTCATAGCTCAGTTGGTAGAGCAAAGGACTGAAAATCCTTGTGTCCCCGGTTCGATTCCTGGTGACACCACAAGCCCTAATTGATGATCAATCAGTTGGGGCTTTGCTTTTTCTGATAACCTATAATTTGTATTCTCATTGATGATCGGCTATTGCTTCAGTCACCGTATCTTTCCTCGGTTGTTGCTCATCGTTTCAACAATGGCTTTGCTGTGTGGCTGTTTTGGTAAGGAAGATCAGCCCTCTGGGAACAAGCCCGTCTCGCGAGGCTTGCCATACGAATTGGTTGTCATTGTGCCACGTGCCGTTTATCAGGGTGCTTTGAAAGACTCGTTGGAGAAGGTGTTCAAGGGATCCACACCCCTTCTCCCGCAACACGAACCTATGTTCCGATTGAATATTGCCTATACGGACGGGAACCTTACGCCTTGGCGAACCTATCGCAACCGTCTCATTATTAAGATAGACAAGGATGCGGCATCGCCTTCCATTGGTGTGGCGAGGAATGTCATAGCGCGTCCGCAGATCGAAGTGATGTTGACTGGTTCGCATGCTTCTGCCATAGCGGATTTCGTTGTCGAGAACCAGGAGCGTCTTACCGACATCTTCGTTGATGGCGAGTTAACGTGGCAGGCAGCCCAGCTCTGCCAAAAGTACAACAAAAAGACCTTCGATGCCCTACAGGAGTTGTGCGGCTATACCATTTGTGTGCCGCAGGGACTTCGTGCTTCCAAGCAGGGGCAGGACTTTCTGTGGACGGGAACGAATCTCAACGACAAGGATGAGAACTTTGTGTTCTACAGCTACCCTTGGGATGGCCACGCGTTGACACCGCGTCAGTTTGTGGAGAAACGAGACAGTGTGATGAAGGTAAATATTCCTGGAGCACAACCGAACCAATGGATGCAGACGGCATTGAACCCAGGCGGAAAAGAGCCCCTGATCCTCTCGCGTACGCGTACCATAAATAATAGTGTTGTTCATGAGGTCCACGGTCTGTGGGAGATGCATAACGGTGCCATCGGAGGCACCTTTGTCTCACATGAACATATTGATACTGTTCGCGGTCTAGTTCTCGTCACTGAGGGCTTTATTTATTCTCCCCATTCGCCTAAGCGCAACCTGATGCGAGAGATGGAGGCTGCACTTCGGACATTTAAACCTGCGCTAAATCAATAATTATTCATGCGTGCGCTGCAAAAATTCAGGAATATACGCACTTTATGCCAATTTTATGGATTAAATGGTGCGGTGTTTGAAATTTTATACATACCTTTGCAGCCGCAAAAGACGAACTAAGCATGAGACAGAACAAGGATACACGCCTCGAGGTGATCAAGATGATCATCTCCAGCCAGGAACTCAGCAAGCAAGACGATTTGTTGCGCGAGTTGGCTAAGGCTGGTTTTCCTTCAACTCAAGCGACCTTGTCCCGTGACTTGCACCAACTGCGCATCACCAAGGGTCACAATGAGCATGGCGAGCTGGTGTTCATGCTCCCAGAACAACGTCGTTACCAGCGCGTGAGCGACACCCACATGACCGTGCAACGCATGAACAAGTTGGGTGCCTTATGGGTCAAGTTTAGTCAAAACATAGCTGTCGTACACACTCCGCCGGGTCATGCTGCACATGTGGCCTACGATATTGATAATGCTCATATCGATGAAATCCTGGGTACGGTGGCAGGCGATGACACTATCTTCATCGTTCTCGACGAGCATATTGACCGGCCTCGCGTGCTTGACAAATTGTCGGAGATTATCCCTGAAGCAAAGAATAACGAAATAGACTCATTTACTTCATTATCATAGTATGGACATCACAGGAGTCAAGAGCGACGACATACAGATTTTAGTGGCCGACGAGAGCCACGAACGCTACGTAGATATCATTCTTCAGACCATTGAGGATGCAGCCAAAGTGCGCGGAACGGGCATTGCCAAACGTACCCATGAATACGTGGCGAATAAGATGCGCGAGGCCAAGGCTGTCATCGCCCTTGCGCCGCAGCCAGATGGTGGGGAAGCTCGTTTTGCCGGCTTCAGCTACATCGAGACGTGGGGCAATAAGCAGTATGTGACCACCTCTGGTCTCATAGTGCATCCGGACTTCCGCGGTCTGGGCATTGCCAAACGCATCAAGGATGTGACCTTTTCGCTCGCGCGTATCCGCTGGCCACACGCCAAGATATTCTCGCTGACGAGCGGCAAAGCCGTCATGAAAATGAACACGCAGTTGGGCTATCTACCCGTGACATTCGATGATTTGACTGATGACGAGGCGTTTTGGAAAGGCTGTGAGGGATGTGTCAATGTGGATGTGCTGCGTGAACGCCACCGTAAGTTCTGCATCTGCACCGCCATGCTCTTTGACCCCGAAGAACATCTGCCGGCAAAGATTCCACAGGATGTCATCGACCGCATCAACCGTCTTGATGGTAGAATCATCAACAGCCAGGAATTTAGGGATTGATCATGTATAATTGATTATTGATAAATATATGGAAAAGAAGAAAGTTGTGGTCGCTTTCAGTGGCGGCTTGGACACGAGCTACACGGTGATGTATCTCGCGAAGGAAATGGGTTATGAGGTACATGCAGCATGTGCCAATACCGGCGGCTTCAGCGCAGAGCAGCTGAAGACCAACGAGGAGAATGCCTACAAGCTGGGTGCCACGAAGTATGTGACGCTTGACGTGACGCAGGAGTATTACGAGAAGTCCTTGAAATACATGATCTTCGGCAATGTGCTGCGCAATAACTGCTACCCCATATCAGTGAGCAGTGAGCGTATTTTCCAGGCTATTGCCATCGCCCGATATGCCCGCGAGATAAAAGCAGATGCTATCGCTCACGGTTCGACAGGCGCTGGCAATGACCAGATCCGCTTCGACATGACTTTCCTCGTGATGGCTCCTGGAGTGGAGATCATCACCCTGACTCGCGACAAAAAGCTGACACGCAAGGAGGAGGTCGATTACTTGAACGACCACGGCTTCAGTGCAGACTTTGCCAAGCTGAAATACTCCTATAATGTTGGCATTTGGGGCACCAGCATCTGTGGCGGCGAGCTCTTGGATGCCACACAGGGACTGCCGGAAGAGGCTTATTTGAAGCATGTTACGGCAGCTGAATCCGAGAGTTTGCTGAAGATTGATTTTGAGCAAGGCGAGATAGTTGGCGTCAATGGCGAGAAATTTGATGATAAGATCAAGGCCATCCAGAAGATTGAGGAGATAGGTGCTTCGTATGCTATCGGTCGCGATGCTAACGTCGGTGACACCATCATCGGCATCAAGGGGCGCGTAGGCTTTGAGGCTGCTGCACCTAAACTCATCATCGAAGCCCACCGCCTTTTGGAGAAATCAACCCTCTCGAAGTGGCAGCAGTACTGGAAGGATCAGATCGGCAACTGGTATGGCATGTTCCTGCATGAGAGTCAGTATTTGGAACCAGTGATGCCCGACATCGAGGCTTTTCTTACCTCCTCGCAACGCAACGTTACAGGAACGGCCATCCTCAAGTTGCGTCCCTTCGGGTTCGAAACTGTGGGCGTAGATTCCGATAACGACCTGACCAAGAGTAAGCTTGGCGAATATGGCGAGACACAGACGGGTTGGACTGCCGATGAGGCCAAGGGCTTCATCAAAGTGCTCTCCACACCGCTCAGAGTTTATTATGGAATACATAAAGAAGAACGATAAATTCCTATGATACGCGTCGGTATCGTTGGTGGAGCAGGTTATACGGCGGGTGAGCTCATCCGCCTGCTGCTGCATCACCCTGAGGCGGAGATTGCCTTCGTACACAGCACGAGCAACGCCAAGAACCTCCTAACGGATGTTCATGAGGGGTTGTTCGGCGAGATAGACATGAAATTCACGAGTCGCCTGTCGCTGAAGAGCATTGATATGTTGTTCCTGTGCATGGGGCACGGCAAGAGTGCTGAGTTTCTCGCTGAACATCCTGTGCCGCAGAACGTCCGCATCATCGACCTCGCGCAGGACTTTAGGGTAGTTGACAAGTTGACAAGCAAACAAGTTAACAAATTGGAACAGCAAGAGCAAAAAGCCGTCAACTTGTCAACTAACAACTTGTCCACTAAATTTGTTTATGGCCTGCCAGAACTGAATCGAGAGGACATCAAGGCAGCTCATTACGTGGCTAATCCAGGTTGCTTTGCTACCGCTATTCAACTGGGACTCTTGCCCTTGGCCGCCAATTGGCTCTTGCATGAAGACATTAGCGTTAACGCCATCACAGGTTCCACTGGTGCAGGAGTGAAGCCTGCTGCCACGACTCATTTCTCATGGCGCATGGGTAATATGAGCATCTACAAACCCTTCCAGCATCAGCACGTACCAGAGATCCGCCAGTCGTTGGCGCAGCTACAGCCTGGCTTCGAGGCCTCAATAGATTTCATTCCCTATCGCGGCGACTTTGCCCGTGGTATCTTCTGCACCGAGGTTGTGCGTGTTGATCCGTCACTTTCGGAAGCCGATTTTGTGAAGTTGTACAAACAGTTCTATGAGTCCGCAGCGTTCACGCACTACATCGATTGCGACCTTGATTTGAAGCAAGTTGTCAACACCAATAAGTGCCTCGTTCATGTACAGAAGCACCAAGACAAACTACTCATCACCAGCATTATCGATAACCTCCTCAAGGGAGCCAGCGGACAAGCTGTGCAGAACATGAACCTCATGTTCGGCATCAATGAACACGCTGGACTTGACCTCAAGCCCAGCGCATTCTGATAAGACTGTTTATTTCCTGTAGCTCTTCTTGACGAACTTGGCTTGCAGCAGGTATGCTGCGCAGCGGCGTACACCTTCCATGATGTCAATGGTACCGTCAGTGCCTTCGATTTCTACGACATAATCCTCCAGGCCAGCTGTGGCTGCAGCGCCATAGATGGCATCAAAGCCCTGCATGCCACTCTGTCCGAGTTCGTAGAGATCCTTGATGTGTAGCATGGTGAAGCGTCCCGGGTACTTCTTGAAGTATTGCACGGGTGACTTCTGTGCCGCTACGCACCAGTAGGTGTCCATCTGCCAGAACATATTGTCAGCGTCGATGTGCTCCATCATATATTCCACCCAAGGCTTTCCTTCCGCTTTCTGATATTCGTGGGAGTGGGTGTGGTAGCCGTAGCGGAGTCCGGCTGTGCGACATTTCTTGCCGATGGCATTGGCATAGTCGCAAAGTGTCTGTGCCTCCTTCAGCGTCTTAGGCGTGCTCCAACCTGGGGTGACGATGTAGGACATTCCTGCCGCTTTATGGTCGGCTATGGCCTTATCCCACCAGCGCAAGGCTTCGGTAAAATCATGGTTTTTAAGTTCTTCTTCGTTCAGCCCGCGTGTGGCATGACTGCTCAAGCATTCCAGTCCGGCGGCCTCGCAGTCAGCGCGGAACTGTTGTGGCGAGACACCGTAGAAGGTGCCCTTCTCTTGATCGTAGCTGGCAGCCTCAACAGCGGTGTAGCCCCATGAGGCCAGTTTTAGGAAAGCTTCAACATGGTTCTTGGCATAGTTCTCGGGCGAGCCGATGACTTCGCGGATAGAGTATAGCTGCAACGCCATCTGCTTCTTGGGCTTTGCCATTGCGCTGGTGCAAATACAAAGGGCACACAGCACTATCAGTATGTTCTTGAGTTTCATAGATAGTTAGTTTATAGGGAGAAAAGAGCGGCATGAGAGCCGCTCTTTAATTGTTCAAAATAAGGTTCTTAGAGGTTGGGATTGTCCTTGCACCACTCCTCAACGGGAGGAATGATGCCAAGGCCGATGATCTCGTCGCGCATCTTTTGGAGATGCTCGTAGGAAGCCTGCAGAGCAGCCATCTCCTCAGCCGTACCTTCAGGCGCGGTGAAGTGGACACCATCCTTGTCGATCACGCTGGGCATAGCCATCATCACGTTCTTGTAGCCGAAGGCGTTGACATAGCAGCCTGCAGGCCAGGTGAAGGGTTCGCCACCCATGGCACCCTCAATCATCTTAACAGCTTGATAAGCGGGGCTCTGGAACGAGGAGCGGCCACGCAGCTTGATGATGTTGCTGCCACCCTGGGTGGTCATGTGCTTGATTTCAGCCCAACGCTCGTCGGACAGGGGGAGCTCTGCGAGCGGTTTGCCGTCGATGAGTGCCTTGCTGGCGAATACTGCCATCTGCTCGCCGTGACCGCCATAGGTGTAAGCGTTGGTGACCTTGTCCTGCTGCACGCCGAACTCCTGAGCGAGCTGCTGCTGCAGACGGGTGCTGTCGAGAGCTGCCAGCGAGGTCAGCTGGTTGGGCTTCAGACCAGAGTGGATGAGAGCTGTGAGAGCCGTGACATCAGCGGGGTTGAAGATGACCACCACGTGGTTGACATCGGGGCAGTACTTCTTGATGTTCTCGCCGAAGTCTGCAGCGATCTGGCAGTTACCCTTCAGCAGATCCTCACGGGTCATGCCCTCCTTACGGGGAGCACCGCCGGAAGAGATGATGTACTTGGCACCCGTGAAAGCTTCCTTGGCATCAACGGTGTAAGAAAGGTTTGCGCAAGGGAAAGCGCAGTGGCACATCTCGTCGTAAACGCCATGAACACCGGGTTCATAGATATCATACAAGCAGATGTTGGGGGTGAGTCCCAGCATCAGCACGCTCTGTACCATGTTAGATCCAATCATACCGCCAGCACCGACGATCACAAGTTTGTCATTAGTTAAGAATTTCATTTGCTTGATAGTTTTAAATTTATGAGTAGATGATTTGGTGAGTTGCTTGGGGTGAGTTGTTCGTTTTTGCGCTTAGGCACGGCAAAGATAGTGATAAATTCATAATTCACAATTCTTATTCATAAATATTTTTGGTTTACGTTGTTTTTTTCATCATCATTCCTTCTTTTTCCCTCTTTCCTCTATTATTTCTCATAAAAATTTTCATTTTTCATCCTTTAACTTCCCGTTTCTTCCGCTTTTTTTGTACCTTTGCCCGACAAAACCAGATAACCTTATCAACTTATGTCAAAGTCAGAAACCATCACACAGCGTGTCGAGTCGTTGCGCACATGGATGCGTAATCACGGCCTCAGTGCTTACATATTTCCTTCGACTGACCCTCATGCTGGCGAATACGTCCCCGACCACTGGAAGACTCGCGAATGGATCTCTGGTTTCAACGGTTCGGCAGGCACAGCCGTAGTTACCCTTACTCGTGCTGCACTCTGGACGGATAGCCGTTATTGGTTAGCAGCCGAAGAACAGACCGTCGGTACACCCTTCGAAGTCGTTCGTTGTGGACGTAATGTAGTGACGGCTGACGAGCTGGTGGCTTGGATCAAGAATGAAGCCGCACATACGGGCAACGTTGTACTCACCGTAGGCATTGACGGCTGGTGCGTTCCTCAGAGCTATGCTACCAACTTGGCATCTGCGACAGCGGCCGCAGACATAGTGCTACGTACAGATCTGGAACCTGCATCCGCTCTGTGGGAAAATCGCCCCGTTTTGCCCCTCTCGCCCATCGAAATCCACCCCTTGGATTATGCTGGCGAAGCAGCACAGAGTAAGATGGAGCGCATCCGTGCATCCGTGAACAATCAAGGGGCTAACGCCACTATCATCACCCAATTGGATGAGATTGCATGGACGCTGAACCTTCGTGGTAGCGACGTACATTGTACCCCCGTGTTCGTGGCCTATCTCATCCTACTGCCCGAAAAGGCCATTCTATTCATCGACCCCAAGAAAGTCACGCCGGAGGTGAATGCTTATCTGGCAGATATTCGAGTAGGCACAGCACCTTATGCCTCTATCGCTGATACCTTACAGCAGAGCCGTAGCTTTCGTGGCTTGCGATTTCTCATCGACCCCGACACGACCAATAATGCTATCTACGACCTCGTAAGCATGATTGGGATTGGGGTTGAAGCCGAATGTCCTGTGTCACGCATGAAAACCATCAAGAACGAGGCCGAGATCCGCGGCTACCGCAGTGCCATGCTCAAGGACGGTGTGGCAATGGTCAAGTTCCTCAGGTGGTTGGAAGATGAGATGAGCATTGGCCCTACAAACGAGCCTATCACTGAAATCTCTGTTGACCGCAAGCTCACCGCCCTGCGTGCAGAACAATCAGGTTGCCGCGATATCAGCTTCGATACGATTGCGGGTTACGGCCCTCATGCCGCTATCGTCCACTATGAGGCCACGCCCGAGACTGATAAACGTTTGGAGTCCCATGGCCTATTGCTGCTCGATAGTGGCGCACAATATGTCGATGGCACCACGGACATCACGCGCACCATTGCCCTCGGCTCCCTCACCGATGAGGAGCGTCGCGACTACACGCTCGTGCTCAAGGGACATATCCGTTTGGCTATGGCCGTCTTCCCTGATGGCACTAGCGGCACACAGCTCGATGTGCTCGCCCGCTATGCGATGTGGCAAGATCACAAGAACTACGGTCATGGCACAGGGCATGGTGTAGGGTCGTACCTCAGCGTTCACGAAGGGCCTCATCAGTTCCGCATGAACTGGATGCCCGCCCCACTACATGCCAACATGACCGTCACCATCGAGCCTGGTATTTACATCGCTGACAGTCATGGATGCCGCACGGAGAACACGATGTTGATCGTGGAGGATGGCGAGGGTTGGCTGCGTCTGGATCCCCTCACGCTCTGTCCCATCGACACGCGTCCGATTGTCCAGGAACTCATGACACCCGACGAAGTCGAATACCTTAATAACTATCACGTACGCGTGCGCGAAGTCCTTCTGCCGCTGCTCGACAACGAGGCAGACAAGAAATGGCTCATCAAAGCAACAGAAAAATATGGCAATAGTTAAAGTAGTTAAGGGCTTGAAGCCCAAGTTTGGAAAGCATTGTTATCTGGCTGATGGCGCTGTCATCATCGGCGAGGTCGTCTTAGGTGATGACGTCACCATCTGGCCTTGTGCCGTGTTACGTGGCGATGTCCATTATATCCATATCGGTAATCGCAGTAATATCCAGGACAATTCATGTGTTCATACGCTCAATGGCACAGCACCCATCGAAATTGGCGAGGATGTCACTGTGGGTCATAGCGTGACGTTGCACGGTTGTACCATTCTCGATGGTGCTCTTATCGGTATGGGGGCTACGGTTTTGGATCATGCCGTCGTAGGGCGCGGTGCCATCGTGGCTGCTGGTGCCTTGGTGCTCTCGGGTACTCATATCCCCGACGGTGAACTATGGGGTGGTGTGCCTGCTAAGTTCATCAAGCGTGTTGACCCCGAACAGGCGCAAGCGCTCAACAAGACCTATGCATCCCACTACATTGAATATTCCGATTGGTATCGCGAATCCGACCGCGACCCGTCCAACACCCAAATCATCCTCAACGGCGAGGACTATCAATAAACACTATCCTACACGCGCACAGAGCATTCGCTGCCGATTGAACTGATCGCAACGTAGCTGGACGTCTGCATACCCAGCATTGCAGAAGAGTTGAAGGGTGTCAGAGGCAAGGGCTGTGTTAAGTTCCACCAAGATGCAGCCACCGGGTAGAAGAACATGATGACCGATGCGGGCAATGGCACGATAGAAAAGCAGCGGATCCTCGTCGGGGACGAACAGGGCAAGTGATGGTTCATAGTGCAAGACCGTGGAAGTCATGTCAGCAGCCTCAGAGTTGCGGACGTATGGGGGATTGGCTGTCAGCATCGTAAAATACAGTCCATCAATAATCTCTGCTAAGGTGTCTGCAAGAATGTCTGCGCAGATGAAGTTAATATTTTTTGCACCCAAGCCAATGGCGTTCTCTCGGGCAACAGCGAGGGCTGCCTCGCTGACATCGACGGCGGTGATGCGAGCCTCGGGGCAGACAAGGGCGAGCGAAACAGCAATGCAACCTGAACCGGTGCAGAGGTCGAGGAGATATGATGATTTGAGGTTTTGGTGATTTGAGGTTTTGAGGCATTCCTTGCCCCACTCTACAAGTTCCTCGGTTTCAGGTCGTGGGATAAGAACATCGGGGGTGATGCGGAATCGGTGCCCGCAGAAGTCAGCAAAGCCAAGGACGTGTTGGACAGGAGCTCCATCAAGCAGTTGGGACGCAATTTTTTCGAAATCTGCGAGGTCACGTCCAGATAATGTCGTATCTTTGCCGAGCAAAAGGTCAGTCTGGGAGAGCCCAAAGCGCTCTTCCATGATCAAACGCACGATGGCACGTGCCTCGCTCGCACCATGTAATGGTGTTAACTGTGAGATGAGCTCGCGATGATTCATGGCGCAAAGGTAATGAAAATTTACGATTTAACGATTTACGATCTACGTTTTATTTGAACATTTAACAAATTGGATAAATTCATCAAATCGACAACCGATGAGAGATATATGGCACGTTGCCTACAGTTGGCGCGCCACGGCGAACTGACGACAGCACCGAACCCCATGGTTGGAGCTGTCATAGTGTATGAAGGGCGTATTATCGGCGAGGGATGGCATCGGGCCTACGGCGGTGCACACGCCGAGGTCAATGCCGTGCGCTCCGTACGAGCAGAGGATGAGAAGCTGTTGCCTGAGTCAACGATTTACGTCAGTTTAGAGCCCTGTTCACATTGGGGCAAGACTCCTCCCTGTGCCGAGTTGTTGGTGGAGAAGGGTTTTCGGCGCGTTGTGGTGGGCACCATGGATCCCAATATACAAGTCGCAGGTCGGGGCATAGAGCGGGTGCGTGAAGCGGGTGCTGAGGTAACCGTTGGTGTACTCGAAGACGAGTGCCGCCATCTGAATCGTAAGTTCTTCATGCAACACGAGCACCATCGTCCGTGGATCACGTTGAAATGGGCAGAGAGTGCAGACGGGTTCATCGATCGCCATCGCACCATTCGCGAGGACGGCGAACCCGTGCATTTCTCGACACCTTGGACGCAGATGCTCGTCCATCGCCTGCGCGCTACACATGAAACAATCCTCGTCGGACGTCGAACTTGGGAACTGGATCAACCTAGCCTTACAACACGTCTCTGGCCGGGCAAGGATCCGAAGCGTATCATACTTTCATCAAGCGTTACATCGCTTGAAAAGTGCCTCTCTTCGTTCCAGTCAGTCCTGATTGAAGGTGGTGCACAAACACTCCAGTCATTCATCGATGCCGACCTGTGGGACGAAGCTTATATTGAACGCTCGGACATTGTATTAGGTGACGGTGTAAAGGCTCCAAAAATCCAAACAGACCCTAAAGGAAGGGTCATCCACGTTAATTTTGCATAAATAAAGCGTGCAAAAAGGTTTTTTTAAGACTCTTAACTATCTTTCGCGCGACATTTTGATGTATTTTTGCACGCGTTTTTAACCCGAACGAGACAGAAAATGAAGAAACTCATATATGCGCTGGTATTTCTCGTGGCTTTCAGTACGAGTTTTATGTCCTGTAGTACGGACAGCAACAGCGTCGAACTTACGAGTATTTGTTACATCAGTAGCTTCAAGTTGGTCACGGTCAAGCGTACCGTACATACGACGAGTTCCAAGGGTGTTGACAGCACTTATTCCACTACGGTTAATGCTTCAGCACTCCGGATGCTTATTGACCACCGTGCTGGCATCATCACCAATGTTGACCTACTGCCAAATGGCTCGCGTCTCGACAAGGTGCCTGTGACCATTGCAGCCGAAGGATCTATCGTCTATGCACATGCTTCCGACACCAGTTCATGGACTGCATACAACAGCAAGGATAGTCTCGACTTCACACATCCCCTGATCCTACGTGTGCTAGCCACCAACGGCAAGAGTTATCGCGATTATACCGTTACGATCTCTGCACGTGACAATGAAGCCTACAACTATACTTGGCAGCGACTCCCAGATATCAGCGACATGAAGGATAAGACTTCAGCTCATCTGGTATATTATGTCACCAGCGGAATTGATGGTGGTGAGTATCCCTTCCTGTTCACCTCTGATGCTGGTGGAAGATTTTATTACGCTGAACCCAGTTACGCATCGTCCAACGAGCGACTGCCTTCTGTCTGGGCTTTTAATGCCTGTGAAGGTCTCGACAGCGACTGCGATGTGACAACTATCGTGAGCTTTAAGAACCGACTATGGATGTCATCAGGCTCGGGTAAGGTTTTTGTCGGCGAAGAGCCGCGTGTCTGGCATGAAGTGCAGCAACAGCAGGCTGTGCGCCTCGTGGCGGCATCCTCAACAGCTCTCTATGGTGCTATCCTTGGCGAAGAGGGTTACACGATGGCCTCGTCGGTAGATGGCTCGACATGGTTGCCCACGACCATTGACGGTGCTGGCTTCAATGCCCCTCTGACCGGCATTGCTTACACGCAGACCAATGGTAACCGCCGCGTGCTTGTCCTTGCCGATGCATATACCGGTACCGAGGATGTACCCCTTTTCGTTTGGAACCTCCTCGAAGGCAGCGATGAACCTTGGCTGCCTTTTAACGATGTCGCCACCAAGAATTCGCTTCCTCGTTGGCAGCATCCCGAACTCCTGCACTATAATAAATGGCTTCTGGCATTGGGAAGCGGCGACAAGAGCGGTCAACATAAGAACCTGGCAGACATCTATATCAGCCACGACAACGGCCTCAATTGGAAAACAGACAGCTATCTGTCAACACCCTCAGCACTCCGAGGTGCTGAAGGCTCTATCGCGGCTATGGTTTTTCAAGAATACGTCTGGATCATCGCTGGCACTCAGCAGTGGGTGATGCGTTACAATAGCTACGGCGAGAACCTGTAAAAATATAAGCATTGAAAGCGCGTTTGCTCATAGTCCTGCTCACAGTGTTCACGGCTGTCAATGCCTGGGCACAGAATGGCGAGCTGCCGGACTACCAGCAGGAGATTGGCGGAGGTGCTGGCATCAGCTGCTATTGGGGCGATGCGGGCGGCGGCCTGTTCAAGAACCCCGGCTTCTTTGGGACGCTGATCTGGCGTCGCAACCTTAATCCACGCATGACAGTGAAGACTAATCTGGGTTTCGGAAACGTCAGCGGCAATACGAAAGGGGTGTTCATTCCTGAAGATCCACTGAGTCTCACTCCCGAAGGGGGTACTATGGCACAGCCCATCCACTTCAAACGTTCGCTGTTAGATGTCGGCGCACAGTTCGAATTCAACTTCCTCGCCTATGGCTTGGGAGCTGCTTACAAGGGCATGAGTCGATGGACACCTTACCTCATGGCAGGTGTTGGAGCCACGGTAGCCTTCGGCAACGGAGCCCCTGCAGCTGGCGGCATGAATATCCCTCTGGGATTCGGCTTCCGCTACAAGGTTTTGCCGCGGCTGAATATCGGCTTCGAATGGAGTTTCAACTTCACCACATGCGACAGAATCGATGATACAGCCGCAACTATACACCTCTCTGATCCATACGGCATAGAGAGTGGCATGTATAAAAACAAAGACTGTTACACGAAGACATTCGTGTTCATCACATACGATATTTCACCCAAGTACCGCAAATGTAATAACTGATTGACTATGGAACTCGATAAAACTCGGATCCCACAACATATTGCCATCATCATGGACGGCAACGGACGGTGGGCGAAAGCCAAAGGGCAGCCACGTACTGCAGGTCATGTGCAAGGCGTTGAGAGCGTGCGAACCATCACTGAGGAATGTGTAAGATTAGGTGTCAAATATTTGACACTCTACACCTTTTCCACGGAGAATTGGAACCGCCCCGACGAAGAGGTGAAGGCACTCATGAGCCTCCTCTTCGACAATCTCGAAGATGAGATCTTTATGAAGAACAACGTTCGCTTCCGCGTGATAGGCGAGACTAATCGCCTTCCTGGCGAAGTGCGTGAGAAGATGGATGCTATGATATGCAGTACAGCTTCCAACGATGCAATGACCTTAGTGTTGGCACTGAGTTACTCCGCACGCTGGGAGATTGCCGATGCCTGCCGACAAATCTATGTGGATATGCAGGCCCCCTGCAACAGTGGCAAGTCAGAATGGGATATCGACGAGCACATGGTAAATCGCTATATGCAGACCAACTTCATGCCCGATCCCGATTTACTCATCCGCACGGGCGGCGAGCAGCGTATCAGCAACTTCTTGCTGTGGCAGATTGCCTACACTGAGCTCTATTTCTGTGACACGTTTTGGCCAGACTTCGGTATCGAGGCTCTGCACAAGGCCATTGCCGACTATCAAGCTCGCGAACGCCGCTACGGCAAGACGAGCGAGCAAGTACAGATCACACAATGATGAAAAGAATCTTCTACATCTTATTTCTATTCTTACCTTTGGGCTGTTGGGCGCAGACTGAACGCATTGTCAGCCCCACCATTGACTATGCCCGCACACCACAGAAATACTACATCGGAGGTATCAGTGTCGAGGGCGTGAAGAACTACGATGATTTCGTGCTCATTGGCCTTTCCGGACTTTCCAAGGGACAGCGTATCTCACTGCCTGGAGAGGAGATCTCGGGTGCTATACGCCGTTACTGGAAGAATGGACTCTTCAGCAATGTAGCCATTCAGGCAGACAGTATTATTGGCGACAGTGTTTATTTGAAGATCAAGCTGACCACGCGTCCACGCATCTCGAAGATCAACTATAATGGTGTCAAGAAGAGCGAGCGCGAGGATTTGGAGACGAAGCTTGGACTCATCAAAGATATCCAGCTCACGCCCAACAAACTTGACCAGGCTCGCATCTGGGGAAAGAAGTACTTCGCGGACAAGGGATTCAAGAATGTGGAAATTAACTTCGTACAGAAAGATGACATCAGCGAACCTGGTAAGGTCATCCTCGATGTCAACGTAGAGAAGAAGGAGAAGGTCAAAGTCAACAGTATCACTGTTGAAGGCAATGAGTCCTTGACGATGAAGCAGATCAAAGGTTCACTCATCAAGAATGGCGCGTTTAAGAAGACCCATGAGAAAGGCTTGATGAGCAGCTGGTTCCGTAGCAAGAAGTTCATTGAAAAGAACTGGAAAGATGACAAGGTGCGTCTCATCGAGAAATACAATGAGCTCGGCTTCCGCGATGCACGCATTGTCTGCGACAGCGTCACACCTCACGACGACAAGAGTGTAGATATCTATATTCAGATTGAGGAGGGACAGAAATACTATGTCCGCAATATAGAATGGGTCGGCAATACCTTATATACTACCGACTATCTCAATGAGCTATTGCGCATGAAGAAGGGCGATGTCTATAACCTCACCCACATCAAGAAACGTACCTCCAGTGACGATGATGCCATCGGTAATCTCTATTACGACAACGGTTATCTCTTCTACAGCCTCGATGCTAAGGAGGTGAACATCGTCGGCGACAGTGTGGACTTGGAGATGCGCATCGAGGAGAATCAGCAGGCATACATTAACCGCGTTACCATCACGGGCAATGACCGTGTCTATGAGCATGTCGTGCGCCGCGAGCTGCGTAACAAGCCTGGCGATCTCTTCTCGAAGGAAGCCCTCGAACGTTCCTATCGCGAGATCGCATCGATGGGACATTTTGACGAGAACATCGACTACAACCTCCAGCCCAACCCCGAGAACGGAACCGTCGATCTCAGTTGGGGACTTAACTCCAAGAGTAACGACCAAGTAGAATTCTCTTTGGGTTACGGACAGACAGGTGTCATCGGAAAGATTGGCTTGAAATTCAGTAACTTTGCCCTCGCCAACCTCTTCAAGAAAGGCGGTATGCGACGCGGCATCATCCCGCAAGGTAACGGTGAGACATTCAGCATACAAGGTCAGACCAACGGACGCTACTACCAAGCCTACTCCATCAACTACCTCAATCCGTGGTTTGGCGGTAAGCGCCCCAACTCGCTGCAGTTCTCGGCATTCTTCTCCAAGCAGACGGATGTCAGTGACCGCTACTACAACAGTGCCTACTACAACTCCTACTACAATTACCTCTACGGCTACGGCAACAGCTACGGCAATTACTACGAGAACTTCTACGACCCCGATAAGTACGTCATGATTTGGGGCGCATCACTCGGCTGGGGTAAGCGACTCTCATGGCCGGACGACTATTTCACGCTCTCTGCAGACCTCAGCTACCAACGCTACAATCTGAAGGATTGGGAGTACTTCCTCATCTCCAACGGAACGTGCAACAACATCAGCCTCAACCTCACCATTGCCCGTAGCTCCACTGACAATCCCATCTATCCGCGTAGCGGTTCCGAGTTTGTGTTCACAGCCAGTCTCACCCCGCCTTACTCCCTCTGGGATGGACGCGATTATGCCAACCTGGGCCTCAACCCCGGCTCCAGTAATTATATGGGCGAGCTTCAACAAAAGTATCAGTTCATAGAGTACCACAAGTGGAAGTTCAAGAGCCGTACCTTCACCGCTCTAACTCATCACAAGAAATGTCCTGTGCTCATGACACGCGTCGAGTTCGGTATCTTAGGTCACTATAACAAGGATAAACGTTCGCCCTTCGAGACATTCTATGTCGGTGGTGACGGCATGAGTGGCTACTCCTACAACTATGCCACAGAAACCATAGGTCTGCGCGGTTACGACAACGGATCGCTCACGCCTCGCGGCTACACAGGCTATGCCTACGACCGCTTCACGTTGGAACTGCGTTACCCGCTTATCCTCAGTAACTCCACGAATATCTACGCTCTCGGTTTCGTCGAAGGCGGTAATGCGTGGAACGACATCAAGGAGTTCAATCCCTTCGATTTGAAACGCTCTGCTGGTGTCGGCGTCCGTATCTTCCTGCCTATGGTCGGCCTCCTTGGTATAGACTGGGCATACGGCTTCGATAAGGTATTCGGAAGCAAGGGCGGCAGTCAGTTCCACTTCGTCCTCGGACAGGAATTTTAAACCTTTGTGCAGAATAAGAATCCAATCTATAAGCTTTCCGAACAAAAACAATCAATCTATATCGAATATGAAAAAGTTAATGATTATCTTGCTGGCAGCTTTCGCCTTAGGTACCAGTCAACCCGTATCAGCACAGAAGTTTGTGCTCATTGATATGGAATACATCCTCAAGAATATTCCCGCCTACGAGCGCGCCAACGAACAGCTCAACCAGATCTCCCGCAAGTGGCAGGCTGAGGTGGAGGCACTGAGCGCTGAGGCTCAGCAACTTTATAAAACCTACCAGAGCGAAGTGGTCTTCCTCAGCGCTGAGCAGAAGAAAGAACGCGAAGGTGCCATCGTAGCCAAGGAGAAGGAAACTGCAGAACTGAAGAAGAAGTATTTCGGCCCCGAGGGAGAGCTCTTCAAAAAGCGCGAGAGCCTCATGACCCCCATTCAGGACGAGATCTATACTGCCGTCAAGGAAATCTGCGAGAGCAAAGGCTATAGTCTTGTCCTCGACCGTGCCTCCGACAGTGGTATCATCTTTGCCTCGCCAAAGATAGACATCTCTGCAGATGTCCTCACCAAGCTCGGCTACGGCTATTAATTGTCGCAGCCCATTGTCCTAAGAAACAAACAACAATTATCAAAAAACATCAAATCAAACAAAATGAAAAAGATTCTATTTGCAGCCCTCATGCTGCTTGCACCCATCGCAGTCTCCGCACAGAAATTCGGACACTTCAACCTCGCTGAACTAGTTCAGCAGATGCCCGAATACACTACCGCACAGAACGAACTCCAGACACTTGCCAAGCAATACGAGGACGACCTCAAGCGCATGCAGGACGAGCTACAGAAGAAGGGCGAAGAGTTTGAGAAGGAACAAGCAAATCTCCTCGACAATGTGCGTCAGCGTCGTCAGGCTGAACTACAGGACCTCTATCAGCGTTACCAGCAGAGCCTTCAGGACAACCAGCAGGCTTATCAGAAGGCTGAGGCTGAGAAGATGCAAGCCATCTCGGATAAGGTCATGGCAGCCGTCAAGAAGATTGGCGATGAAGGCGGATATGTCTATATCATGAATGTCACATCAGGTATCCCCTACATCAGCACTAAGCTCAGTACCGACATCACACCCGAGCTCAAGAAAGCTCTGGGCATCTAACAGTTAATTTTTCACTTCGTTAATCTGTTAATTTGTTAATATGAAAATCTTCCCCGCAATTCTCCTTACGCTCCTTCCCTTCATGGGGATGAGCGCTCAGGAGAGTGTCACAGACCAACCCGTCACACCCGCCGCTCCTGTTACTGAGGCTGCTACGGTTGCTATACCTCAGTTCGGTTACCTCAGTTACAACGCGGTCTTCCAGCAGATGCCCGATTACCAGAAGGCTAAGGAGGAGTTTGCGGCACTCAAGGCGCAGTACGATGCTGAGGCCACACGCGCTGAGGAAGAGTTCCAGCGTAAGTTTGCTGACTTCCTACAGGGACAGAAAGACTTCCCCAAGAGCATCCTACAGAAGCGTCAGGCTGAACTGCAGGAACTCATGGACAAGAGCATCAACTTCCGCACCGAGGCGCAGCGATTGCTCGCTGAGGCCGAGGCTAAGCTCCAGGCACCTGTCCAGCAGCGCCTTAACGATGCCATACAGGCCATAGCTGCCAAGCGTGGTTTCATCTTCGTTCTGAACACCGACGGCAATGCTGTTCCTTTCGTTCACCCCCAGGCAGGCGTTGACATCACCGACGCCGTCCTTGCACAGCTCGGCACAGAGTGAGTCCCATAGGCATCTTTGACAGTGGCTATGGCGGTCTCACCGTCCTACGAGAGATACGTCAACTGATGCCTGAGTACGACTATCTGTATTTGGGCGACAATGCACGTGCGCCATACGGGCCGCGCAGCTTCCAGCGAGTCTATGAATTCACGCTGCAAGCTGTGCGGCGGCTTTTTGATTTGGGATGTCCGTTGGTCATCCTTGCCTGCAATACCGCATCTGCCAAAGCATTGCGCACCATACAACAACATGATCTCCCTGTGATGCCTGACTCAACGTGCCGTGTACTCGGTGTCATCCGTCCCACTGTTGAAGCCGTAGATCAGATGACCCGAACGCGTCATATTGGCATTGTTGCCACGCAGGGCACCATCAACAGTCAAACCTACGAACTTGAGATGGCCAAGCTACATCCTGACATCACCATCACGGGTCAAGCCTGTCCGATGTGGGTGCCACTTGTTGAGAACGGCGAGATCGACACTCCCGCCACCGACTATTTCGTCCAACGTGACATCAACCAACTTCTCAGCCGAGATCCGAAGATTGACACCATCATCCTCGGCTGCACACATTTTCCTCTTATATTAAATAAGGTACGTGCGCATACGCCCGCGTCAGTGCAGCTGATTTCTCAAGGGGAATACGTCGCTCATAGCCTTCGCGATTACCTCTACCGTCACCCGGAAATGCAATCCCGGCTTTCACAAAACTCCCAAGCCCATTTCCTCACTACAGAGCAGGCTGATAGTTTTGCTCCTGCTGCCACGGTTTTCTTAGGCCATCCCGTAGCAGCCGAACAAATCACTCTTTAATATTTTTCAGGTTCACAACACCTTCTGCCTTTGTTAATACCCACTCCGCGTAGCTGAGTGAAATAGATAGTGGTAAAATGTTGACTATGCCAGTGCCGCATTGGCAATGAGGAGGTCGAAAGGTGTGGTGATTTTGATGTTCTCTCGGTTGCCCTCAACGAGGGTGACAGGATGTCCAAGGGCTTCAACAACGGAGGCATCGTCGGTGAAAGCATCGCAGTAGGGCTGTTCGTAGGCGCGAAGGAGAAGGTCGAGAGAGAAGACCTGCGGTGTCTGAACAAGACGCAGACGCGATCGGTCGATGGTGAAAGACACACTGCAATCTTCTTGTGAGGACAGGGAGAGCTGGCGCACAGTTTCAACGATAGGGACAACGGGAACTACAGCGGCGTGTTGGCGGGCCGCTTCAAAACTGCGCTGAATGACTTCAACGGAGACAAAGGGTCGCACGCCGTCATGAACGGCTACGAGGGAGGTGAGTGTACCTTCGGCATAACGAGAGGTGAGAGCTTCCAATCCATTCTTCACGCTGTGGAAACGCGTCTGACCGCCATCGGCGATGGAGTGGAGGAGGGTGAAATCATGCTTGTGGCAGAGATCCCGCCAGAAGTCCTGTTGATCGTGAGGTAAGACGAGAACGAGGCGTATGCCAGGGATAGCGCGCTCAAAGGCTTCGAGCGTGTGCATCAACACTGGGCGCCCTCCGATAGGCAAGAACTGCTTAGGTAGATCTGCGCCCATACGCAGTCCTTTGCCTCCGGCAACTACAATAACATATTCCATACGTTATTGAGTGAAAAGTGAATTTCATTTTTCATTATACAGCATCCCCTGACGCAGCGTATCTGCAGTGGCCTTATCCTTCATCTTCTCTACGATGGCGTAGCCAAATTCGAAAACGGCGGCAGGACCTTTGCCTGTGATGAATTGACCATCGACTTCGACGAGAGCACCTGTGCAGGTGGCACCTTTCAGCTCGGCCTCGATACCAGGGTAGCAGGTGGCGCGCTTGCCATCGAGCAAGCCGATGCGTCCGAGCACGAGGGGTGCTGCGCAGATGGCTGCAACAGGACGACCAATGTAGGCATGGTCGCGGACACGTTCGACGAGGGCGTGGCAGTCTGCAAAGTTAGTGGCTCCGGGCATTCCACCGGGCAACACGAGCAGCTCGGCATCGAAGAAATCGATATCTTCGAGAAGAGCATCGCACACGACACGAATACCGTGAGCACCCGTGACAACGTGCTCACCAGTGATGGACACAATCTGCAGGTCGAGTCCTGCACGGCGAATGATGTCGGCAGTTCCGAGAGCTTCTAGCTCCTCGGTACCATTGGCAAAGAATAGGTAAATCATTTTTATTTGATGATTAGACGATTTTACAATTTACAATTAGTATTTCGATATAATGTCATGACGGAATAACGATGTATATATAAACGTCAATCTGTTAATCTGTTAATTGTTGGAGATAACGATGGATGGTCTCTTCGAGACCGAGGTAGAGGGCATCGCAGATGAGGGCGTGGCCTATGCTGACCTCATCCGTCCAGGGAATCTGTTGGTGGAAGTAGGCGAGGTTGTCGAGGCTGAGGTCGTGGCCAGCGTTGAGACCGAGGCCGAGGTCGCGGGCAGTTTCGGCGGCACGGATGAAGGGGGCGATGGCGGCAGCCTGGAGGCGATGACCCTCAGGAGACCCTTCGGGAGCTGAAACTGAACCCTCGGAAACGGTAGCAGCCGCAGCCATGGCAACGGCGTAGGGCTCTGTGTATAGTTCCACACGGTCAGCACCGGCGCGGGCTGCATATTCCACCATCTCTTCGTCGGCACCAACAAAGATGCTGACACGGATGCCAGCGGCCTTGAAGCGGGCGGTGACATCGGTGAGGAAGTCGAGATGGGTGCGGGTGTTCCAACCATGGTTACTGGTGATCTGGTCGTGGCCATCTGGCACAAGTGTCACTTGTGTTGGACACGTTTCAAGTACGAGGGCGATGAATTCAGAGATAGGATTGCCCTCGATGTTGAATTCCGTCTTCAACAGTGGCTTCAGGTCGCGCACATCCTGATAGCGGATATGGCGCTGGTCGGGACGAGGATGCACGGTGATGCCCTGAGCCCCAAAACGCTCGCAGTCCATCGCCACTTGCAGCACGTTGGGGTTGTTGCCTCCGCGCGCATTGCGAATGGTGGCTACTTTATTGATATTTACACTAAGTTTAGTCTGCATAATAGATATGTTTGGTGCTATCTCGGTGCAAAGATAGAGATTTTAATGTATTAATGTGTAAGGTATCATGCATAATTAAGCATTTTTACCCTTAAAAACGAATAATTCGTCATTAGTAAATCGTTAAATCGTAAAATTTATCTACCTTTGCAGGGCAAAAGGAATCAACCTGGTTTGGGGATATAGCTCAGTTGGCTAGAGCGTGGCGTTCGCATCGCCGAGGTCGCGGGTTCGAATCCCGTTATCTCCACCTTAAATTATACGCCTATGCGCAAGCTCCGTTTTGCCCTTTTCGGCAATGTCTTTCAAGCCAAGAAATCATCGTCCGTGCAGAAATTGCTCTGCCTGTTGGAAGAGCGACAGGCAGACTTGCAGATTGATGAACCCTTCTATCATTTTCTGACCAATGACTTGCAGATTGCTGTTCCAGAGTCGGCGCGTGTCATCACCAACGACAGCTTCGATGCTGATATTCTCATCTCCATGGGCGGCGACGGTTCCTTTTTAGAGGCGGCTCGGCGCGTGGGCGACAAGGGTATTCCCATTGTCGGTGTGAACATGGGGCGGTTAGGTTTCCTGGCCGATGTGCTGCCCGAGGACATTGAGACTGTCATCCGTCAGATCTACGACGGGACATACAGTGTTGAGGAACGCTGTGCGCTTCAGTTGTCCTACGACCATGGAACGCCCGAAGGGTATCCCTTTGCCCTCAACGAGGTCGCTGTACTGAAGCGCGATGCTTCATCAATGATTTCCATCCGTGTGGATATTAATGGTGAATACCTGACAACGTACCAAGCAGACGGCCTTATAGTGAACACGCCGACAGGTTCGACAGGCTATGCATTGTCCGTAGGCGGGCCAATCATGCAGCCTGGTAGCCGAACGCTGGGGCTTGTTCCCGTAGCACCTCACTCTCTGACGGTTCGCCCCGTGACGCTCACCGATGATGTGGAGATTACCCTGAAGGTGTCATCGCGCAACCATCGTTTTCTCGTTGCCCTCGATGGCAGGAGTGAGAAGTGCAGCGAGGACGTGCGGCTGACCATCCATCGTGCGCCCTATACCATCAAAGTGCTGAAACGTCCGGGTCAAAGCTTCTTCCGCACACTTCGTACGAAGCTGATGTGGGGTACGGATGTGAGGGAGTAGGATTGATTAGTTGATAGTGGAAAGTTGAAAATAGAAAGTAATTATTCCACGCGGCAGTTGATTGCTTGGTTCTGGCGGATCTTCAAGCAGGTGAAGCTGCAGTCGTTCATCAACGCAATGAGCGGCATCATCCGTGTGGGCTTGGATTTCGCTTTCATTTGGGCTACTAAGCTGGCCATTGATATCGCTACGGGCAACATCTCAACTGCCTCTTTCTTACCTCAACCTACCACTTTGTTCGGTGCTGGTGTGCTGCTCATCAGTATCATGGCACTGCAGTTGGCGTTGGGTTATCTGGGGCGATGGATAGCAGCACTCTTGGGCGTTGAAGCCCAAAACCGTATGCAACGCTATATCTTTGAGCATTTGTTGCGTAGCGAATGGACGGGCATCGAGCAGCGACACAGTGGCGATGTGCTGAACCGTCTCGTTAGCGATAGTTCGACTGTTGTGTCTGTTGTCACTGATACCATCCCGCAGGCACTTGCTGTGTTGGTACGTCTTGTTTGCGCATTCTTTTTCCTCTTTTCTATGGATGCGATGTTGGCGGTGAGCGTGACAGTGATCCTGCCTGTGTTCATCCTGCTTAGCCGTCTGTATATCCACAAGATGCGTGCCATCACGCGTAAAGTTCGACAAACCGACAGCCGTGTACAGGCTACGCTTCAAGAAAGCGTTCAGCATCGTCTGGTGTTGAAAACGCTCGAACGAGTGCCGCTGCTTGTCACATCGTTGTCTAACTTGCAAGCTACGTTGCGCCAACAGGTGCGTCGTCGCACGCTCTTCTCTTCTACATCTAATTTAGTGTTGAACGTAGGATTCGGTGCCGCCTATTTATTCACTTTCCTCTGGAGTGTGAATCGTTTGGCCGGAGGGGCAATCACTTTTGGTATGATGACTGCTTTCATCCAATTGTGTGGTCAGATCCAAGGGCCTTTCCGCGAGCTGACACGTTTTATCCCCGCTATCATCAGTAGTTTCACCGCCGCCGAACGTCTTTTGGAACTCGAAGAAGCACCACTGGAGGAAGACGGCGAGCCCATTCGCTTCAAAGATGGTGCAGGCATACGTCTGACGGATGTCACCTTCTCCTACGACAACTATAGCCGTAAGATTCTCAACCACGTTACTTACGACTTCGCACCAGGTAGTATGACAGCCATTTTGGGTGAGACAGGGGCAGGCAAGACGACACTGCTCAGACTGGTGTTGGCACTACTAAAGCCGCACGAGGGTGTCATCGAGATCTATGATGCAGAAGGCACACGTGCTGTTCCTGTCAGTGCCCGCACACGTTGCAACTTTGTCTATGTGCCACAGGGCAACTCGCTCTTCAGCGGTACGCTGCGCTGGAACTTGCAGATGGGTAAGCCCGATGCGACTGACGAGGAGATATATGAGGCTCTGCGGTTGGCCTGTGCAGACTTTGTGAAGTCACTGCCCGATGGCCTAGGCACTCTCATTGGTGAGGGGGGAGCTGGACTCTCCGAAGGTCAGGCACAACGCATCGCTATAGCCAGGGCATTGCTGCGTCAAGGCTCCATTCTCCTATTGGACGAAGCCACCAGTGCCCTCGATCAACAGACAGAGAAGAAGCTGATAGCCAATCTTAACGAGCATCATCGGCAGCTGGTTGTCAAGCCCACAATCATCTTTATCACACACCGTCCTGCTGTCGTAGAATACTGCTCGCAGGTGATCACTCTCACGAAATGCTCCGCTTCCTGAAAAACTGGACGCTACCCGTAGCGATTATTGTGGGCACGATGTCCTATCTGGTGTTCGCGCTCGTGCCAGAACTTGATGCTGTGGGTGATGCCTTGTGTCCCGTGTTCGAGACGCTGTTGCCCTTCACCATCTTCTTTACGCTCTTCGTGACGTTCTCGAAGGTCGATTTTCGCCTGATGAAGCTGCGGAGGTGGCAACTCTATATCCTGTTGACCCAATTGTTGATGGTCGTAGTACTGGTGGGTGTCATTCTTTTTAATGAAACATTATCTATTATTCATTATCCCTTGTACAAGCTACTTCTTGAAGCTGTCCTCATCTGCGTCATAGCACCCTGTGCATCTGCTTCGCCTGTTGTGACAGCGAAGCTTGGAGGCGACCTCACGCAGATGACATCCTTTGTGCTCCTCTCATCAGTGGTGATGGCAGTGCTGATACCCGCTGTTTTCCCGCTTTTGGAACCCCATGAGGGAGCTACCTTCCTCACTGCTTTCTTCGCCATTCTTCAAAGGCTGTCCCTCGTCCTACAGCTACCGCTCGTGTTGGGGGCTATCGTCCGTCTTTGGGTGAAGCCGCTCTACGAATGGTTCAAACGCACACCCGATTTGGGCTTTTACTGTTGGAGCGTCTCTTTGGCCATCACAGCAGGCTTGACCATTCGCAATATCAATACCAGCCACGATGCCAGCCATATTTTAGGTGACATCGCCTTGTTGACACTTATCACCTCTATCGTTCAATTCGGAATAGGACGTCTGATAGGAAGAGCTGTTGGCGAGAAGGTCTGTACAGGCCAAGCGATGTTCCAGAAAAACACGGGATTAGCCATCTGGATAGCCTATACTTATCTTACTCCTGCTGCCAGCATTGGAGCAGGGTGCTATGTGTTGTGGCAAAATATCATCAACTCCTATGAACTTTGGCAACACCGACGTGCTACCAAAGGCCAAGGAGTTGAAGAGAAGGAAACGAAATCTTAGGAGGAAAGGCTTATTGCTGGAGCAAAAAAGCCTTGAAGTTGGCGAAGTCTTTCGACATCGCAACCGACTGCTTTTCTCCGCACATGAAAGTCTGTAACTTTTCGGGAATGGGCAGGTCGATACCAAGGATGTGATCAACGGTGTCCTTGAACTTGGCCGGATGAGCAGTCTCAAGGAAGATGCCGATTTCGCTTGGCTGTAACTGTTCCTTCAATGCACGATAGCCGCAAGCACCATGAGGATCAAGAACATAACCTGTTTGAGCATAGCAGTCGCACATTGTAGCAGCAATTTGGCCATCGGTGTAAGTGGCACCGGAGATGAGAGAAGTGATAGCCTTGTGCACGGCCTTCGGATCCGCTGAAGGAATGTCGGCGGGAGAACCGCCGACCACACCACGGGCATAGAGGTCAAGGATGCGAGCGAAGTTGGAGGGATCGCCAACGTCCATTGCATTGGCAATGGTCTGTTTCGAAGGTTGAGGGGTGTAGATGCCAGTCTGGAGGTAGTTGTAGAAGACATCGTTGGCATTGTTGGCGGCGATGAAACGCTTGATGGGGAGTCCCATCGTGTGGCCAAATAGGGCAGAACAGATGTTGCCGAAGTTGCCAGATGGGACGCAGAAGGTTAGGTTAAATGCCATCCCTGCGTTTAACCGAACCATTTGTGCATACGCCCAAAAATAATAGAAAGCTTGGGGAAGGAAGCGGGCGACGTTGATGCTGTTGGCAGAGGTGAGACGCATGTGGGCGTTCAGGTCCTGATCCATGAAAGCGGACTTCACAAGGGCCTGACAGTCATCGAAAACACCATCTACCTCGATGGCGGTGATGTTCTGCCCAAGCGTTGTGAACTGACACTCCTGAATGGGCGATACCTTCCCCTTCGGATAAAGTACATAAACATGGATGCCCTCAACACCAAGAAAGCCGTTGGCTACGGCAGAACCTGTGTCGCCAGAGGTGGCAACGAGGACGTTAACTTTGTTCTCGCCGGCGGGAGCAAAGTAGCGTAAGAGCCTTGCCATAAACCTTGCACCTACATCCTTGAAGGCCAGTGTGGGGCCGTGGAAGAGTTCGAGCGCATAGATGTTGTCCTCAACCTTCACAACGGGGCAGTCGAAGGAGAGGGTGTCACAGACAATGTGGCGGAGGGCTTTTGCCTCGACATCCTCTCCGAAGAAAGCATCAGCGACACGATAGGCCACTTCCTGAAACGTGAGGCTTGCCATCTCGTCCCAGAAGGATTCTGGTAATTGCTTGATGACTTCGGGCATGTAAAGGCCACGATCTTCAGCAAGACCGCGGACAACAGCATCGCGCAGCGTGGCGCGAGCGGCGGTATGGTTGGTGGAATAGTATAACATCCTATGGAGTGAAAAGTGAAAGAATGAGAAGTGAAAATAAGAATATGTTAAGAAGCATGCATAAACAGCTCAATGAATTCATCCCCTTCGAGCAGGCCATAGGCTCCGTCCTTGGCTGCATCCTCGTCGAAGGTCTGCACGCTATCGGGTTCGATACCCGGATAATAGATGCAGAAGGGAATGGGTTCGGCGGTGTGAGTGCGATGAGAGCAGGGGGTGGGATGATCGGGGAGAAGGGCGATGGCCACCTTATCTTTCAGTGCGGTGAGAATGGGCTGTATCAGCCTGTGGTCGAGATCTTCGATGGTCTGTAACTTGAGTGGAATGGAGCCATCGTGTCCGGCCTCATCACTGGCCTCTACGTGGAGATAGACGAAGTCATCGCCGCCTGCGGGTGAGTCTGGATCAGTGCCTAAGAGGGCATCGATGGCAGCTTGGGCCTTGCCTTCGAAGTTGGTGTCGTAAAGCCCAGTGGCACCAGGGACATTGATGACCCGCAGCCCGGCATAGCGTCCGATGCCACGGATGAGATCAACTGCTGTGATGACAGAACCATGGTGAATCTGCGTGAAACGTTCGGTCAGGGGAATCATTTGCGGACGGTATCCTCCGCCCCAAGGCCAGATGCTTGATGCCATGTCCTTGCCATCGCGCGCGCGTTCCTTATTTAGCTCATGCGTGGGCAGGAGTTGTTGGGAGCGGATGACGAGGTCGCGCAACAGGGCTGCTGTCTCTTCTGCTTCAGGCGTTTCGGCTTGAATCTGGTTATCACGCCAAGGTTGTAAGGGTATGTCATGCGGAGGCACGCAGCGAAGTCGCTTGTCGCCGCCTTTGATAACCAAAAGATGACGATATTGCACGCCCGTATAGAAATGGACGCGTTCGTTGGCCAAATGCTCGTTGAGGAACTGGATGAGGATGTCACCTTCTTCAGTTTCGAGACGTCCGCAAGAATGGTTCTTCAGCATGTCGCCTTCAATACAAACCAAATTACAGCGCAGGGCGAGATCACCTTCCTCCAGTGTCACACCGATGCTGGCGGCCTCTAACGGTCCACGTCCTTCATAGACAATATGCTGGTCATAACCAAGAATACTGCTATTCGCCACTTCGCTACCTGGGTGAAAGCCATCAGGAATAGTTTTCAGCAGTCCGTTACGACCATGATGTGCCAACCAGTCCATGGCAGGCGTGTCAGCGTGCTGGAGCAGGGTTTTATTGTTGAGCGAAGGCACGTGCCAGTCGGCCATACCATCGCCGAGGATGATGAGATGTTTCATTATATGTTCGCTATACTCATGATATCCGCGAAGACACCAGCGGCAGTAACACTCGCGCCAGCACCATAGCCCTGAATGAGCATTGGATATTCGCGGTAGCGCTCAGTAGTGAGCATGACGATATTGTTGCTTCCTTCGAGACTGTAGAAAGGATGCCCCTGCGGGATCTCAGCCAGCGAGACAGAGGCTTTGCCATTCTCGAACTTAGCTACGAAACGCCAACGCTTGCCTTCGGCCTCGATGTGGCTGCGACGTGCCTCAAAGTCTGCATCAAGCGAAGGCAGATCGTGCCAGAACTTCTCGACATCGCCCTCAAAGAACTGCTCAGGGATGAAGAGATGGGCATCCACATCGACCTGTTCCACGCGGTAGCCTGCTTCGCGAGCGAGGATAACCAGCTTGCGGATTACATCCTTACCGCTGAGGTCGATGCGCGGGTCTGGTTCGCTGTAGCCTTCGGTCTTGGCCATGCTGACGGTTTGGCTGAAGGGAACATCGGCACTGATCTTGTTGAAGATATAATTCAATGTGCCACTCAGGACGGCCTCGATGCGGAGGATCTTGTCGCCGCTATGGATAAGGTCGTTGATAGTGCGGATGATGGGCAGACCAGCTCCGACATTTGTCTCAAAGAGGAACTTGACACCACGCTTTTGTGCGATGCTCTTCAGTTCGTGGTAGTTTTCATAGTCGCTGCTGGCTGCTAACTTATTTGCAGCCACGACATTGATGTTGTGCTCCAGAAAATCCTTGTAGAGTCCAGCCACCTCGGGCGAAGCGGTGCAATCGACAAAGACTGAGTTGAAGATGTTCATCCCCACGACCTCGTCGCGCAGACGTTGGATGTTGCTATCCTCTGCGGCATCCAGCTGCTCGCGCCAGTTGCTGAGGCTGATGCCTTCGCGCGAGAAGACAGCCTTACGGCTGCTGGCCAGACCGACGACATTCAGTTTCAGACCATGTTCCTGCTTCAGCTTCTCTTGCTGTGAGGCAATCTGTTCGATGAGTGACCGTCCCACCGTTCCTACTCCGCAAAGGAAGAGGTTTAGCACTTGATACTCGGAGAGGAAGAAGGCATCGTGGATGACATTCAGCGTCTTGCGCAGGTATTGCGAGTTGACGACAAACGAGATATTTGTTTCCGAAGCACCCTGGGCACAAGCGATTACACTGATACCTGAGCGTCCAAGCGTGCCGAACAGCTTACCAGCTATGCCTGGTGTGTGCTTCATGTTCTCGCCGACAACAGCCACTGTAGCCAAGCCACCCTCGGCTTGCATACGGAACATCGATCCCGTCTCGATCTCTTTGGCAAACTCCTCGTTGAGGACGCGGCATGCAGCGTCAGCATCTTCGTCGCGCACACCGATACTCGTGCTGTTCTCTGAAGATGCCTGGGACACCATGAAGACGGAGATTCCATTTTCTGCCAGAACAGAGAAGATGCGGCGATTGACACCAATCACACCGACCATCGATAGACCCGACACAGTGATGAGCGTAGTGCCTTTAATGGAGCTGATACCCTTGATAAGACGGTTATCCACCGCGACGTCCTTGGTGATGATGGTGCCAGGTGCCTCGGGGTTGAAGGTGTTCTTGATGAGAATGGGGATATTCTTGATACAGACGGGATAAATGGTTGGGGGATAGACCACTTTAGCACCGAAGTTGCACAACTCCATCGCCTCGATGTACGAAAGCTCGGGGATGACGTATGCTGATGAAATCACGCGTGGATCAGCAGTCATGAAGCCATCGACATCCGTCCAGATCTCCAGCACACTGGCATCCAAGGCGGCGGCGATGATGCTGGCAGTATAGTCTGAACCGCCGCGTCCGAGGTTTGTTACCTCGCCGCTCTCGGCATCCGTGGAGATGAAACCAGGGACTAGCGATACCTGTGGAATGGTCTGCCACGTCTTGCGTACCAATTCATTGGTGAGTTCGCTGGACAGCAGAGAACGTCCACCTTTCACTTCCGTCTTGATGAACTCGCGGCTGTCATACCACCTTGCTCCTTCGATGAGCGTTGCTGTGATATAGCTGCTGAGACGCTCGCCGTAGCTGACGATGGCTGCCTGTGTCTTTGGCGATAGGTCGCGGATGAGATAGACACCCTGGAAGATGGAGCGCAACTCCTCCAAAAGTCCATCGATGACAACGATCAGTTCATCGCGAACAGCACCCGAGGGGATGACGGAATTAACCATCGCGTGGTGTCGCTGGGCAATCTCAGCGAAGGATGTCAGGTAGGCTACGTCACCCGTGAGCGCGAGTTGCGAGGTGCGCAAGAGCTTGTCTGTGATGCCACCGAGAGCTGAGACAACGACGATGACTGGTTCCGTCTGCGCTTCTACGATACGTTTGACGCTGAGGATGCTATCTACGGAGCCAACGCTGGATCCGCCAAACTTAAGAACTTTCATTATGCTTTTTTATTTCGCTATTTGGGTGCAAATATAATGAATAAACGCTAAAACGAAGGCGTAAGCACCCCACAAATAGCTCTTTTGACCTTAAAAAGACAATTTATATCAAGAGGGTTTAGCCTCAGACGCAGGCGAAAGCTCGATTTCCTCTTCCTCCATCATCTCGTGCAACACGCGTCCCACCACGCTGTCAGGGATATCCGCGAAATGAAATTGCAGGAACGAGGTAGGTCGTTGCTCCTTTACGAAAGTCAGGATGCGCTGTCGCACGTATGCCTCATCGATGGTGGGGAGCACATTCCTTTCCATGCAGTTGTCACAATGCTTGCAGTCCTTGGCCTCCTTCTCGCCGAAATAAGCCAACAGATAGCGGCTACGACATTCAGGGGTCTGTAGGTAGCCGATGATGGTCTGAATACGTTGGCTGAGCTCGTGCTTGCGATTGGCATAAACCGATGGTGGCAGTACGATATCCTCTTGTTCTATACGCCGTTGTGTAAAGGTGATGTAAGGTATAAACTTACGAGGAATGAAATCCATGATGTGCCTTCGGCTGAGTTCGACTAGCTGCTCGCTGACTACGTTCTCTGCCAATTTCAGGGCATGAGCTATTTCCTCCTCTTCGATGTAGGCATATTCGCTGAAGATACCCGTACAGGTGCGCAGCAGATGTTGCAATACCTTGTCCATCAGTGGCGGCAGATGGAAAGAATAGAGCTCCTCGCGATGGCATTTCATCATCACACGACTGCGGTTCTCCTCGGCATCTGCCCATTCGATGTATCCAGCCCGTGACAAGAGTTGCAGAGCATTATAAGCCCTCACGGGGAAATGACGGAAGCTGTGGCAGAATTCCTCAAGGTTGAACTCACGTGTGATGCCATAACCATCGCCCATTGCCAACTGCAGGAAATAGCAGACATCCTCATAGACCTTCTTCACATATTCCTCAGGTGGATAGGTGTCTTCGATGCGACGATGCAGCGTAGCCACCGAGTGGCTGTCGTAGAGAAGTACGGCGTGGGCCTCCTTGCCATCCCGCCCGGCACGTCCAGCCTCTTGGAAATAAGCCTCTGGCGAATCAGGGACATCGACATGAACGATCAGACGCACATCGGATTTATCAATACCCATGCCAAAGGCATTCGTCGCCACCATCACACGAACCTTGCCCCTCTGCCAAGCCTCTGCCCGCTCGTTTTTCTCGCGATTGGTGAGACCCGCATGGTAGTGTGTAGCCGAGATACCCTGTGCAACGAGCCAAGCAGCCAACTCTCGCGTGGAAAGGCGGCTACGGGTATAGACAATGGCTGATCCAGGCACACGGATGAGCAATTCATGAAGTTCTTGCTCTGGGGACTGACGAATCTTCATGACAGAATAGATGAGGTTCTTGCGCTCGAAACTCATGCGCTTCACATTGAACTCGCGGAAGCCCAGCTGACGCTGGATATCCTCGACAACAGCAGGGGTTGCCGTAGCTGTCAGTGCCAACACAGGCACTCCGGGCAACAGCTTGCGAATCTGTGCGATTTGGGTGTAAGATGGGCGGAAATCATAACCCCACTGCGAGATACAATGTGCCTCATCGACAGTAATGAAGCTCACACGCATACGTCTGAGTTTCGCCTGGAATAGCTCGGAGGAGAGGCGTTCGGGCGCAACATACAGGAACTTGTAGTTGCCGAAGATACAGTTCTCGAGGGCTACGATCACCTCGTCGCGCGACATACCGGTATAGACGGCTGTGGCCTTGATGCCCTTTGCGCGCAGATGCGTCACTTGATCTTTCATCAACGCAATCAAGGGACTGATCACCAAGCATAGCCCCTCCTGTGCCAAAGCGGGCACTTGAAAGGTGATGCTCTTGCCGCCGCCCGTAGGCATCAGTCCAAGCGTATCCTTTCCCGCCCCAATGCTCTCAATGATATCCTGTTGAATACCACGGAAGGACGAGAAACCGAAATATTGGGTTAAAATAGATAAGAAGGAAGTCATTCCTCGCTCGGCCTGATATCCTCAATTTGCAACTGCACTTCGCCACGCTTGTGGGTGTTCTCCTCCACGGTGTAACAGATGTCAAAGGCACGACGGCTCTTGATGAAGCGTGCCTGCGAGCTTTGGCCGAAAGCGATGCCGCTCACTACGTTGTGACTCTTGTTATCGACCAACTCCAGTTTAATATGCTCTTGGTGATGTCCAACGACCTTGCTCGTGCCGTAGTCATAGACGTGCTCAGTGCAGAATAGGGGTTTCTGGTTGTCCGGGCCAAAGGGCTGGAACTTACGCAGGTCGTTGTAGAAACGATGGCTGATATCTTTAAAATCCAACATTCCATCGATATTTAGTTCAGGCTGTATCTGCGAATCGAGGATATTTTCATTGACGTATTCCTCGAAGCGACGCTTGAACTCTGGTACATTTTCCACCTTCATTGACAAGCCAGCTGCGTAGGTGTGACCACCGAAGTTCTCCAAGAGGTCACGACATGAGACAATGGCACGATAGACATCGAAGCCGCCAACAGAGCGCGCCGAGCCCGTAGCCATATCATCAGTGCGGGTGAGCACCACGGCAGGCCGGCAATAGACTTCCGTCAGTCGTGAGGCTACGATGCCGATGATGCCCTTGTGCCATTCCTCGTTGTAGATGACGATGGCTCGCTGTTCGTGACTATGGTCGAGTTTCTCCACAATCTCATTGGCCTCCTGTGTCATCTCCTTGTCGAGATCTTTGCGTTGGTCGTTGTAGGCGTTGATCTGCAGTGCCATGCGGTGGGCTCTGTACTCATCTCGCTCCACGAGCAGAGCTACAGCCTCGCTGCCTTTTTGCATACGCCCAGAGGCATTGATGCGCGGGCCTATCTTGAAGATGATGTCGCTCATCGTAATCTCGCGGTCGAGTAGTCCACAGATTTCGATGATGGCTTTCAGACCTACGCTGGCCTTCGAGTTGATCTGCTTCAGACCGTGGTAGGCTAAAACGCGGTTCTCACCCAAGATAGGCACGATATCCGAAGCAATGCTCACGGCGCATAGATCCAGTAGCGGCACTAACTGCGAGAAGGGAATGCCATTGTCGATGGCAAAAGCCTGCATCAGCTTGAATCCTACGCCACAACCCGAGAGGTGTTCATAAGGATAAGTGGCATCCACGCGCTTGGCATTCAGGATGGCCACGGCGGGCGGCAACTCATCGTCGGGCACATGATGGTCGCAGATGATGAAGTCGATGCCCAACTCCTTGGCGTATGCAATTTCTGCATTAGCCTTGATGCCGCAGTCCAACACGATGATCAAACCAACGCCTGTCTGATGGGCATAATCCACGCCTTGTGTGCTGACACCATAACCTTCCTCGTAACGGTCGGGGATGTAAAAATCAATGTTCGTTGTGAACTGTTGCAGGAAGCGATAGACCAAAGCCACCGCCGTGCAACCATCCACGTCATAGTCTCCATACACCAAGATGCGTTCCTTGCGCCCCAGCGCCGCATTCAGTCGATCCACTGCCACCCGCATATCACGGAAAAGAAACGGATCCAGCAGTTCGTTCAGCTGAGGACGGAAAAAACGCTTGGCCTCCATAGCCGTAGTCACTTCGCGATCCAGCAACAAGTGGCCGAGTGCAGGGTGTATGCCCACATCGGCAGCCAGTGCCTTAGCTGCTTCCTCGCGTTCGGGTGTAGGAGGTTCGTAAATCCATTTGTAATTCATTTATATATGTTATTTTATCCGATTACTTTTCACGCTGCCCTATAATGAGCGGCCAAAAGTACATAAAAAAACGCAAAATCCCCTATAAACTTATGCTAATAAAAACTAAACGTTCCTATTTTACCTATTTTTGATGTAGAAAATGTGCCGTCAGCCACTTCAAAAGTGGTTAACGGCACTCGATAGTGATGTCGATGAAAGAGGTTGAAGTGGTAGTCTCAGGAAAATTTGTTTGCAGACGGAATACGTCCTATATCATGAAGCGCAAACGGACAGGCTTATCCGACAATTCGTCTATAGGTTTTGACTGTTCGACCCGGGTCAAACAGTGCAGACTTTATGTCGATAGTACTCTTTTTTGAGGAGAAAATAAATGGTGAGACTTATGGTGTGTTCTTTAGAGTCAGCTTAGCTGGCTTGAGACCGGGGGCTGTGGCTGTGAGGGTAACGGTGGCGGGATACTGACCTGCGCGAAGGATGGCAAGGGCGCTGCCGAGGTAAAGGCGGCGGTGGTCGGTTTGTGTGAGTTCGTCACTGTAATGGTCGCCGGAGGAGACGGCGATGAGAGTGGCATCTGACCCACAATCGGGCTTTCCTGTGATGGAGGGAGTAGATGTTAGCATGAAGTGTACATCCACATCGGCGCTGGGGACGACGCGACCTTTTTTGTCCACCGCTTCAACGCGGATGTGCTGAAGATCTAGGCCGTCGGAATGCCAAAAAGAATTCTTGGTTATGTCTTCAGGGGTTAGGCGCAGGGCAACTGCAGGGGCAGCGGTTTCCACGCGATGGCGTGCTACGACCTTGCCTGCTGTGCGGGCGATGGCTTCGATGTAGCCAGGCTCGTAGGTGAATTTATCCCAGCGTATCTGATTGCGGACTTTGGGGTTAGTGCGGTCGTTCCCTTTTGTGCCGAGACTCTTGCCGTTCACCTTGAGTTCCACCTCGTCGCAATTGGTGTAGATGGTGAGGTTAAGCTCCTCGCCAGGAGTGCGCGTCCAGTGGTCGGTGAGGTTGCGTATGCGCTGTTTGACTCCATTCCATTCGATGTCGCGGCTCTGCTCTTGAAAACAGAGGTGTACGACGGGCTCGTCCGTGAAAATACTCTTGGCGAGGTATGCATTGGGTTTCGGCAGGAGGTCGATATAGAAGGCACCCTGTGCCCAGCCCTTGGCCGGCCAGCCCTGACTCTCGCCGAGGTAGTCGATAGCACCCCAATAGGCAAGGCCGATGACACGATCGAGATCCATCTCATAGTAGTTGGGGCCCATGCCCACCATAGTGGCTTCGCTCTGGTAGAACATCATCCATGGGAAGCGCCGTCCGTCGCCTGGGAAGTACATATACCTATAGTTATAGGCTGCTATATCTGTCTCCATGACCAATGGCGCGGGCAGCGAATCGGTCTCCTGCGAACGGCCACGCGGGTGCATGGCGACGGTGATGAGGCGTGTGTCGTCGTAGCGTCGCAACAACGGTTTCATCATGCGGTAAGGTGTGACGCCCCAGTCAGCGAAGGGGAGGTTGGAATAAGTCTGCAGTTCGTTGCCTAAACTCCAGAAGATGATGCTGGGGTGATTGCGGTCGCGACGTATCCACTCAGGGATGTCGTGCTGCCAGAGATCAGTCCATGGTGTTCGCCCTCCGCAATACTGCGTCAGCCATTTGTCATAGAGTTCATCAACGACAAGAATGCCAAGGGAGTCACAGAGGTCGAGGAGGCTTGTACTATAGGGGTTGTGGGACGTGCGGATGTGGTTGAATCCAAATTCTTTTAGCAATCGCAAACGTTTCTCGATGGCACGGGGATAGGCAGCAGCGCCGAGGGCACCGAGCGTATGATGGTTGGCAATACCTTTGAGGATGACCTTGCGACCGTTGAGTTTCATGCCGAACACGGGCGAGAACTCGAGCTGACGGATGCCGAAGCGTGAGGTCACGCGGTCGGCGGGCGTGCCGTCGGCATGAAAGACCGTGACTTCGGCGGTATAGAGGTAAGGGTTGTCAATATCCCACCGGTGGGGATTGGGGATAGCGATAGGAGGAAGGCTGTACTCGCGCTGACGTTGGTTGCCACGGAAAGGTTCATTGGTCTTCTGTTCTGCCACGCAACGGCCCTCACGGTCGAGGATGCGGACGGCAATGGGTAAAGTCTTAACGTCACGGTCAAAGCAGGCGAGCTCAGCGGTGACAGAGACGCTGTCCGACGAGGTCACGATGCGAAGCGGGTGGCGAGTGAAATAGAGCGAAGGATCAGTGATGATGAAATGGACATCGCGATAGAGACCTGCGCCTGTGTACCAGCGGCTGTTA
>CAJORF010000057.1 GCA_905236985.1 uncultured Bacteroidaceae bacterium
CGACCAGCACCTGTGGCCTTTCTACCAGAAAGGCATCGCCGACGGCACACTGACACGCGACGCTGCCAAGGAGCTCATCTCCTGCCTCTGGATCAAGTTCAACAACCAGCCCGCACCGCCGAAGGTGGGCGTGACGGCCTTGGAGAGCGGCACCTACAACGACTTCACCAACATCAACATTGGTGGCGTGGATCGCGACGGCAACAGTGCCGCCAACGAGATCTCCTATATGATTCTCGAGATCCAGGAAGAGCTGCATGAGCTACAGCCCGGCCTCAGCATCCATATCGCCGAGAACACACCCGATGACTTCCTGCTCGAAGGCATCAAGGTCATCCGTCAGGGGCACGGCTACCCCTCCGTCTTCAACCCTGACACCTACGTCAAGGAGATGGTGCGCGCAGGCAAGAGCCTCGAGGATGCACGCGAGGGCGGCTGCTCAGGCTGCATCGAAGTAGGGGCTTTCGGCAAGGAGGCCTACCTGCTCACGGGCTACCTCAACACCCCAAAGATCTTGGAGATCACGCTCAACAACGGCATCGACCCCGAGACAGGCAAGAAGCTCGGACTGGAGACGGGTGACCCGCGCACGTTCCAGACCTTTGAGGAGCTCTACGACGCCTGGCACAAGCAGATGGACTATTTCGTGAACCTGAAGCTCAGCGTGAACAACTACATCGAGCGTATGTTCTCGCTCTACGCCCCCGCCACCTTCCTCAGCCTCTACATCGACGACTGCATCGAGAAGGGTAAGGACTACTACAGCGGCGGCGCGCGCTACAACACGACCTATATCCAGTGTACCGGCCTCGGCACCATCACCGACTGCTTCACCACCCTCAAGAAGCATGTGTTTGAGGATCAGCGCTACACGATGGAGGAGATTCTGGAGGCGTGCAAGAATAATTGGCAGGATGGGGAGGTCATGCGCCAATATATCCGCAATCACACACCCTTCTTCGGCAACGATGACCCGTATGCTGATGGTATTGCTGTGCGCGTCTATGATGACTTAGTGAAGGCCATCGAAGGACGTCCGAATACGCGTGGCGGCAAGACACAACTCAATATGCTCTCGACCACCTGCCACAACTACTTCGGTTCGGTCTGCGGTGCTACACCCAACGGTCGTTTTGCTCACTTCGCCATCTCAGACGGCACATCGCCCGCTCATGGCAGCGACACCCACGGTCCCACAGCAGTCATCAAGAGTCTCGGCAAGCTCGACCAGACGAAGAGCGGCGGCACACTGCTGAACGTGCGTTTCGTGCCGAACCTACTGAAGCGCGAGGAAGACATGAAAAAGCTCGGACACCTCATCCGCACCTACTTCAAGTTCGGCGGACACCACATCCAGTTCAACATCGTCGATACGGCGACGCTCCTCGATGCCCAGAAGCATCCTGAGGAGTACCGCGACCTACTCGTGCGCGTAGCGGGCTACTCGGACTACTTCAACGATATGACCGAGCAGCTACAGAACGAGATCATCGCTCGCACGGAAAACGAAGAGGTGTAGCGGCAGCTCACCTATTTGAGCCGCAGATGCGTGCTGCCTTTGGGCAAATACGCAGGATGCGTGACATAAGGCGCAGCTATCCTACTGGTAAAGACGGCTATCTTCTCCCTTGCTAACTCTTCAGGGAGGAGGTAGTCGCCTACAATTTTATAGTGGTTGGTGGGACAGGACTTACCCTTCTTCAAGTCAGGACGGTTGGAATCGTATGCCAGATGACCAGCCTCCACGCTCGACTTCATGCACTTGTGAATCGGCACATTCATATTGAACTGCAAGAAGGCTGGAATATCGATGTCGCACAGTGAGTGAAGCGTGGGTATGCACTCCTGATAAACCCAGTCATAGAGGAAAGTCGGACGGATGCTGGTGATGTTGTACTGGTATTCGATGATGTCACCCACCTGCACATCAGGCACTTCCACGTGCAAGACCACATAATTGGAATCCACGCGCTCCTTGACGAAAGCGTTGGTTTTCATGTTCTTCTTCACCACCTTTCCCTTCTCATTCGGCAGCTGCGCATTCACCACACCTCCGAAAGACAGGAATGTCAACAGCAAGAAGATGTATCGAAAAGAATAGTTCATGATGGAAAAATCAATTCTGTGAAGGAAAGTTCACAAGATAGAAATCGTAGAAGATAGACAGCTTCCTGCACATGAACGGGCCAGGGACGGTCCGGGTAGAAATTGGAGTAGTTGTAGAGGTGGGGCCAGAAGAGGTCAGGATTCTTCGCGGCCATGGAGGCATAGAGCGCCTGCTCCAAGAAGACCGGGTCGCCGACGTAGTTACTAAACATGAGACGTTTCATGAGGAAGTTCTCCACCAGATTATGGTCGTTGGTCAACTCGTTGTCGTAGTGCATCATGTGGCGGATAAACTCCATCTCCGAACTCTGAGCGATACGCTCGGGATGTTCAGTGAGTGCGTACATCCTGTCCGCCCATGCACCATGATACATCGTCTGCTTCAGCAATGCGAGATACTTACGCGCTATCTTCAGCTCGCCGTTGACGATGGAACAGCGTACCATGAACTTCAGCTGCTCAGCGCGCCAGCCAAACTCCACTCCACGCTCCATGCACAGACGATAGCTGAAGCTGGGAATACCGTAGTGGTAGTAGATGAGCGGTCCCACTGAGTTGATGGCACGGATGTCGAAGGGTGCATCACACCGTTGGCAGCCGTTCTTGTAGCGGTACATCTCATCGCCCTGCCGTCCTAAACGCGCCAAGGCCAGATTGCGCATCATGACGATAGCGCGCGTCGGTTCGTTCTCCTGCTTGGCAGCCTCCTTCAGCACGGCCTCCCAGTCCTGACGGTCGATGTAGCGTTGCATAGCCAGCTCATGATGGAAGTTCTCGTCCTTATACCAATAGGAATAGGTGTAGAGGGCGGCAAGGAGGAGGATAACCACCACTGCTCCCTCACTGACAGGGAGAGTAGTGGCAGGCTTGCGGGCTTTTTCCTTCTGACGCCAGGGAGTGATGGTACTCAGCACCATGAAGAACAGCAGGAGCAGCAAGTAGGGCAAGTAGTAAATGGTATATTTCTCCGTCACGACATAGAGGGGCAGTTTGACCACATAGAGGTCAGCGAGGCTGGTCTGCTCATAGACGAAGTGATAGAAGAGCAGCGGCAACACCAACACGCTGAGGATGCCTGTCAGACTGACAACAAATGATGACTGACGACGCGACTCCAAACGCCATATCCACAATGCCATGACTGCCGTAGCCGCTAAGCCATAGATGCCCAGCAGCGGGTAGCCCACAGCGCAGGCCGAGACCACAAAAGCAGAGCGCAACCATGTACTCCACGACGAATGGACAATGGGCAATGAACAGATACTCCTGAAAGCCCACAGGAGGGCCACGCCTACTGTCGTGCCGATGGTGGCGACAAAGACATGACCGCGCAGCTTCAGTATGTAGAGCCAATAGCCCATATCGACGATGGTGACCAATAGAAAGAGGACGGGGAGGATGATGAGAGCCATCCACGGACGGGAGAGGCAGAAGGCTCGTTGCACGAGCCACATCAGCAACAACCACCATCCACACAGCACCAACACGCCCAACCAGGGGTGGAAAAAGAGCTGTGTGAACCACGTGCTGATCCACGTCAGGAAACCGCCTGGCATCACCATTTGCTCTTCAAAGAACATCCAACTGCCCATAAAGAGGTTCATCTCCTGTAGCTTCCAGAGGAAGTCCGACTCAAAGACGAGGGGAAGAGTGCCAATGACCATGAGAGCCAGCACTGGCAGCGTCAGCGATGGGAGTTTGATCAGCTTTTCATGCTAAGGTCTTACGATGAATTTCCTACCAGCCTGGATATAGAGACCGGGGCGCAAGGAGGAAGAGAGAACGCGACGACCGTCGAGGGTGTAGATGCCGTTGTTGAATGAAGAGGGGTGAACGGTGAGCGGTGCGATGTCATCCGTCAGGGTATGATGGCGCAGGGCGGAGCGCACGGCATACCAAGCGGCCTTGGGTTGCATCCCTGAGTTGTAGAGCAACGGATTGGAGGCGTTGCGCCATGAGTCGTTGTCCTTAATACCCCAGATGACCATACCCGTGCAGTTGTCGTTGTGGAGCACGATGTCAGTGATGACGCGATAGAGACGCGCCTGCTCCTCGAGATTCGCCGCCGATGTATTGGGTACGCCCATATCCAGTTCGGTGATGATGCACTTCAAGCCGTCTTGAGCAAAACGCTTCATGGTCGCGTCCAGTTTCACGGAATCAACTTCGCCCACGGAGAAATGGCACTGCAGTCCAACGCCATCGAGGGGGATATTACTGTTCTTGAGACGTCTGGCCAGATTATAGTACGCCACGGCCTTGGCCTTACCCTGATGCTCGACATCGTAGTCGTTGAGGTAGAGTTCGGCATCCGGGTCAGCACGATGTGCATAGACGAAAGCAGAGTCGATGTAGTCATCGCCTATGGCCCGCTGCCACACGGTCTGACGCAGGGTGTAGCCATCGGGATTGGTGCGGATAATGCCCTGGTCATCGTCGAGACATTCATTCACCACGTCCCATCCCGTCACTTTGCCCTTGAAGTGGCGCACGACGTTGGTGATGTGGTTCTTCATGATGTCGAGGGCCTGTTGGCGCGTCCAATTCTGGTTGTTCTTCTTTCCGTCGCTGCTTAGCCACGTGGGCTGCTGCTGATGCCAGACCAGACAGTGACCACGAACAGTCATATTGTTACGCTGTGCGAAGCTGACGAGGTTATCGGCACTGCCGTAGCTGAACTGTCCCTTGGAGGGTTGCAGGGCATCCATCTTCATCTCATTCTCGGCTACCATCATGTTGAACTGACGACCAGCCTCATCGCGCTCGTTCTGGTAGCTCTTATAGGTGCAGAGCGCCACACCGATGTATTTTCCACACAGATCGGCGTAGTGGCACAGCGTGTGATTGTCGGCAGCATCATCGATGCCGTCGTCGTAGTAGGCTCCCATACCAGGGGTATCGGGGTTGTCAGGATGATCTGGGTTGTCGGGGTTATCCGAATCCTCTAAGGAGACGAGGCGCGCTTTCAGCGTGTAGAGGTCGTCATCGTGGCTCTCCACCAGTTCCCAGGTATATTTGTCTGGCTGTTTCAACTCGAACTGCACGCCGTCGGCCTTGTCTTTGGCAGTGAGGAGCTGGAACTCGTCGCCTACTTCTAAGGATGAACCTTCGAGCACCGACAACGCGATGACGGGCTGCTTGTCGCCGGTGGTGAAATCCTGCTGCATAGAGGAATACTTCACGGTGCCGTTGACCACGAGGCGGTCGTTGCCCTCTCCTGACGAGAGTTTGAAACGCAGCACTGATGCTGGATGCAGAGTGAGGTTGGAAGCTAAGGACGGCTTGGCAAAGTTGCACAGCGTGAGTGTCCCCACCGCATCGTCGCCCGGCTCAATGGTGCCGTAGTTGTCGATGCTGCCTCCAATACTGCCCGTGCCGCCGAGAATACCATCCTCGAAGACATAGGCGATGGCCTTGCTGGCATCAGGTAACGCTCCCAAGCCGCCACGTTTCCTCCCCTGTTCGGCCTTGTCGCGGTCATTGTTGACAAGGACACGTCCGCTGAGGATGCGCAGTGAACCGCTGACGTAGTTATCGTTGCCTGTGATGCGCATGGTTCCTGTACCTTCCTTCACAAGGCCCATGAGTGTGCCATCATCGTAGTCGGAGGGCATGATCGTTCCGGCTAGTGTGAAGTCCGTATTCAGGCCTCCTAGGAGATAGTAGGCGTCACGCGACTTCTTCATGTAGCCCTGTAGCGTAGAGCCCTCCTCTGTGTCCAGATGGCCGATGCGGAAACCAGCACCTGACGTATTCGCTTCGCAGCAGATGGCGGCTCCCTGATGCAGGGTGACGTGATTGTTGGCCATGGAAGGATTCACCTTGTCCGAACGTGCATCGTCCAAGGCATTCTCCGCTGTGGAACTCTTACTGCCATGAGCCAGCACGACACCATAGAAACCCGCCGAAGCATTCTCGGGGAAGGGATAGATATGAATGTCACCTTTGTAGCTGGTCCAGTTGGGCCATGTCTGCCCCTTCGATGTACCCAAGTAGCAGCGTTCGCCACCAGCATAGAGGTGGAGCTGTCCAGTGCCGGTGATGGTGGAGGAGAAGTAGCAGTACCGCGCCATCTTCACGGTGACAATGTCGGCAGCAGGCACCGAGATGCTCTGACTGTACGATTTGTAACTGCCGGAACTGTTGTTGCCACTAATGTCTATCGTACGTTCTTCGGCTGACGCCGTGCTCAAAGCCCAATGACAGAGGACAAAGGATAAGCTCAGAAAGAAACGCTTCATATCTTTTTCAGCTCAATAAGTTCAGAATCACTTCTTCAATACCTTCTTTCCGTTGATGATCACGACACCGCGATAGCCTTCGCCGACGGGAATGCCCAGGAGGTTGTAAGCCGGAGCAACGGGAGCTTCTGCTTCGAGCGTCGAGATGCCATCCGTGCCGGTGATGTAGAACTTCACGTTGTCAATGTTGAAGTTGCCGGAAGTAACGGAGATGCGGAGTCTCTGCTGACCCGCCTTGATGGTGTTCCTGATGTTGCCCTTCTTCAACTCGTAGGTGTCCAAGCTGCCCGTCTGTGGCACGGTGACGCTGGCTAGCGAACGTTCGCGCCCATCCTCTTCAATCAAAGTGATGGTGAACTTGCCACCCGAAGCTGCCGACGAGACGGTAGCCTCGTAGGTGTATTTACCCTCCTCGGTGACGTTGAGGATATACTCCAGCCACTCGCCGGCGGCGGTGTTGCTGAGCACGAAGCCCTCGTTGCCTCTCACGATGTCTATGCCGTCGCTGCAGACGTCAAAGTCCTCCGCCTCGAGCATGCCAGGAAAGTCGATGACAGGCGTGGGCTTGAAGGTCAGGCTCTTGATGCAGAAGCCGCCCTTGTCAATGAGCAACGTCAGCACATGACGGCCAGCCGTCAGGGGCTGGGTGATCGGGCAGCGCAACGTCTGGAATTCCGATGAGCTGCCGGTGTTCGGCACCGAGGTGAAGTGAGTGAGATAGGTGAGGTTGTCAAATGAATACTCTGACAGATGGAACATACCTGTGTTTTTCGAGGAAGCCACCTCCACTTCGAGGTAGTAAGAACCGTCCTCCGTCACATCCACGGTGTAGTCCATCCACTGACCGTCCTTGGTCAGGGTGGTGGTGCTGCGTGATGCGGTGTTATAGGCCACGCCCGCTGCGCCCTTGTCATATTCCTCAAACTTGATGGTTCCTGGCAGTTCGGGCACGACATCGTTGTAAGGAGCGTGCTTGGTGGAAGAGCTCAACACATTGAAGCGACCATAACGCTCGTAGGTGGAGCCGTCGGTAGCCGTCACCACAGCCTTCGTGGTGTTCCATCCCGTTTTCTTGGCCGTATATTCCACGATGTAAGGCTCCTCTGTCATGGTCTCCACCAGCTGATCGTTAACGTAGAAATCCACCTTTTCGATGGTCTTGGTGGCCAGACGGGCACGTATCTTGATGGGCAGCACATCGTTCTTGGCGGTCTTCAGCGAGGCGGGATGAATGTAGATTGAAGCCTCTTTCTTGGCACCGGGCAGGGGGCCGGCAGCGTTCTTGGCAGCATCCGTGGCCATATACTCCTTGATCCACTTCATCGCCGGACGCTCAACACCATTCTTGTATAGGCCGGAGTTATCGACCCATGTGCGTCCGAAGACATAACCCCAGAGGGTGACACCTGCGCAATAGGGAGCTTCCCACATTGGCGGCAACACCTTCTGATACTGTGCCTTCTGCTGATTGTCATCGGCGATGTTGATATCCAATTCCGTGATGTACATCGGCATCTGCAAGGCATCCTGCTGTTTCTTCAAGGCAGATTTCAGTTCACTCTCGCTGATGTCGCTCAACTCATGCGACTGGTTGCCGTAGGCATCGATGGGCGCACCAGCATCGCGCAACGTCTGCACCAAAGTGATATAGTTGTCCAGATCCCAGCGGATGGAGTTATAGTCGTTATAGATGAGGATGGCATCCGGCCAACGCTCGTAGGCCATCTCAAATGCCTTGATGAGCCAGTCGTAACCCGTCTTGCCTTCACCACCCAACGACTCCTTCATCATCGGGTTGCCCTGCTGGTGCATACCGATAGCCTCGTTCACCACGTCGATCATCGGCAGGGTCTTATACTTCGTCTTGGCATGGTCAAACCAATTGATGAGTGCGGCATAACGCTCCGATGCCGGCAGGCTTTCCAACCAACCGGGGTACTGGGCACCCCAGACCAGAGCGTGGAACTTATGGGGGAAGTTATGGCTTTTGGCGTAGTTGAAGGCGTTGTCACAGCCCCAGTTGAAGTTTCCCCTATTACCCTCGACCGATGACCACTTGGATTCGTTCTCGCAGGTAATCTGGTTCCAGAGCTGATAGAAGGCAGGCACGCCGCCGCCAGCATCTACATTGTAGCCGGTAGTGATGTTGCCGAAGAATTTGTTGGGGTTGGAGGATAACTGTGCCTTCACTCCGACGAAGGAGAAGAGGCAGACAATGACAATCGAGAAAACTTTCTTCATGTTTTTATTGGATAAAAATTAGAGCTTTCACTTCAAGAAATGTTGACGGATGTTGACGCTTCGCCTTTTAAAGCGCACAAAGATACAAAAAAGTGAAAAGTGACAGATTGAAAAGTAAAAAATAATAGTAAGGAATATGTAAAAAATGAAGAAAATGACACATGAAACAAATAAATCAAGGCTTGAAAAACGTACAATCACAAATTATATGTACTTTTGCAGCATGAAAATGACAGTCTTCGATATCAAACGATACGCTATCAATGATGGTCCAGGCATCCGCACCACCATCTTCATGAAGGGATGTCCGCTGCGATGCGTATGGTGCCACAACCCCGAGTCGTGGCTGCCACAACCCGAGTTGCTGTTTAAGGCCAGGAAATGTATCGGCTGCAACAACTGCGACGTGCATCCACACCAGTTGGAATACCTTCGAAAGAATGAAATGGGAATAATGAAAAGTGAAAAATACGAGTTTCCTTGTGCTTTCCAAAACTGTCCCACATTAGCTTTGGAGCAATCTGGGCGGGAATACACGGTGGAGGAGCTGATGACAGAGGTCGAAAAGGAGCGGGACATCATGATGGACAGCGGAGGCGGAGTGACGATAAGTGGTGGAGAGCCGCTGCTGCAAGTGAAATGTGAAGGAGTGAAAAGTGAAAAAAGTGATTCACTGCTTGCACTTCTCCATGAGCTCGGTCTTCGCGGTATTCATCGAGCTGTCGATACAACGTTGTATGCCGACCCTGAAGTGGTGAGGGCGGTAGCTGCTGAGACCGACCTATTCCTGATCGACTTGAAGGTGATGGACAGCGAGAAGCACAAGCGATATACGGGCGTGAACAACGAACGCATCCTTGAAAACATCCGCTTAGTAGCAGAATTAGGCATCCCGTTCCAGATCCGCATCCCCCTCATCGAAGGCATCAATGCGGACGAGGAGAATATGGAGGCGACGGCAAACTTTATTCAGACCCTCTCCCCGCTCCCCCAAAAGGGGGAAGGTCTTTTGGTGGCTCTCCTCCCCTACCACGATGCCGGTCTCGACAAGCACGCACGGCGAGGCACGACCTACAACCCGCAGGCCATAGCCATGAGCACAACGAGCGATGCCACGATAGAACGCTGCATCGCACAGTTTGCCGCTCATGGCATCAAGGCCACTGTGGGAGGGGGATAGCTTTTATCATCTGTACTTGAAACTGGAGCCGCCAACAAACTCACGCATGATGGAGGTTGGCGGTATTTCCTTGTCGCTCACGGGAATGAAGTAATGGATGAACTTCAGGAGACGGTGAGCTTCACTGTACTCGGGACAGTTCTTAGGCACCGAGGCCAAGATGATCTCCGCATGCGTTCGAAGCACAGCAAACTCGATGTTCAGGGCTGAGTTGAACATCACATCGGCTGTCTCCTGGAAGGGCAGGATCCATTTCTCCTCGGCATCACACACATTAGGCCAATTGCTGATGGTATCGCGCGCCGTGAAAGCACCTTTGTTATAATCGCGTATGATGCGCCGCAGGAGGCGGTTGTCGCTTGTGGGAATCCAGTTGTGATCGTCAAGGGAGATGCTGGTGAGTGCCGAGACAAAGATCTTGAACTTCAGCGAGTCGGGGATATGGGCAGTGAGTAGCGGGTTCAGAGCGTGAATACCCTCGATGATGAGAACGCTGTCGTTCTGCAGTTTGAGCTTCTTGCCGTTGAACTCACGAATACCTGTCACGAAGTTGAACTCCGGTACCTCAACACGCTCACCGCGCATCAGCCGCGACAAGTGGTCACTGAGAAGCTCGCAATCAACGGTTTTGATATTGTCGAAGTCATACTGTCCATTGGGCAGCAGAGGTGTTTCGACGCGGTTGACGAAATAGTCGTCTGTGGAGAAGGACAGGGGACGTAGCCCGCACGCCAAGAGCTGGATGGACAGACGCTTGGTGAAAGTCGTCTTACCCGAACTCGACGGGCCTGTGATGAGCACGATGCGAATGGGGTTCTCCTCGGTGTGGTAGCGGCGGTCTATCTCCTCGGCAATCTTCACGATCTTCTTCTCTTGCAGTGCCTCGCTGACCTGGATGAGCTCCGAGGCATAGCCGCGCAGGACGGCTTTGTTGACATCGCCGACATTGGACAGACGCATGATGATGTCCCAGCGCACCTTCTCGGCAAACATCTCGAAGGTCTTGGGCTGATCGAACTTCTCCGCCAGCACCGTGGGATTAGACGGGTCAGGCACACGCAGCAGCAACCCATCCTGGTAACGCTCCAATCCCCACACCTTTAGATAGCCAGCCGATGGCACCAAGGGACCGTAGTAGTAATCGACGGTGTCACCAAGCGTGTAGTAGTCGGTGTAGATTTGTCCGCTGGTCTCCAAGAGCTTCACCTTATCCGAGAAACCACGCTCGGAGAACACGCGCAAGGCTTCCTCGTTGGTGGACTCGTTGCGGCGGAACGGCATATCAAGGTCGATGATCTCCTGCATCCGCTGACGGATGAGTTCCAGGTCTTCATCGGTGAACGGCTCGGCGTTGCGTTTCTTGAAGTTGCAGTAGTAGCCGCGCGACAGGGGGTGCTCAATGAACAGCTTACTGTTCGGGAAGACATCCGTGGCGGCCTTGTAAAGCACGAAGCACAGCGAGCGCGTATAGACGCGGCGACCGGAACCTCTGCGCGCATCGAGGAACTCCACGTCGCGGTTCTGGAAGAGGCGGAACTTCAAGCCTTGGGAGGTATTGTTGACTTTAGCCGAGACCACAGGATAAGGCATCTGCAGCTCATCGGCAAACTCCTGATAGACGTCGAGCAGCGAAGCTCCCTCGGGGAAGCTCTTCGTGACGTTGTTGTTCTTACAGCGGATCTGGAGCATAGGGCATCGATTTGTAGGTTTAGTGTGGGCAAAGGTATAAATAATTTACGATTTGACCATTTACAATGGACGATTTCTTTGCGTTAGAAACCATTTTTCTTCTTTTCCTTCTTTCATTCAGGACATTTTCATTATCTTTGTGCGCAAAAACAAACGAACGAACGACCTATGCGTTTCTCTTTATCCTTTCTCATGCTGATGGCCGCCATGACTGTCAACGCCCAAGAGACATCACTCGTCAATGACATCCAGACCTACGAGGCGGTCACCGTGAAGGCTCCCGTAGGCACAGCCCCTCGCCTGCCCTATCGGCTGTGGGTGACATACGCCGATGGCACAAAAGAATACCGCCAGGTGCGATGGACAAACGCTGCGCCCGACACCGAACAGGCACAGGCTGACGCCAAAAAGAACCCTGCGGGTACTACCTACGAAGTGCGTGGCTACATTACGGGCGACAACACCACGACGCTGGGCTTTCCTGTGACGGCACACGTCCACGTGGTCGAAGGATACTACGTTACACCTGCCATGCCTGTTGCCGAACCGCTGCCCTTGAACAAAGTGCGTATCAACGGTGACAATCGCCTGACACACAACCGCGACCTCGACATCGACCAACTCCTCTCTTTGGATGTGCGGCAGCAGCTTTACAACTACCGCGACACCTACGGTCTGCCCACCGACGGCTATCCCGAAGCGGATGGCTGGGATTCGCCAACGACCAAGCTCAAGGGACATGGCAGCGGACACTATATGAGCGCACTGGCCATGGCCTACGCCTCCTGTGCCGACGCTGCGAAGAAAGCACAACTCAAGGCAAACATCCGCACAATGGTTGATGAGCTCCGCGCCTGCCAGGAGCGTACCTTTGTATATGACAAGGAGTTAGGACGTTACCGAGAGGCACGCGACCTGGCCCCCGAGGCCGAGCTGCGCGAGCTGAAAGGCACGTGGGCGGACTTCGATAATTATAAAAAGGATTACACTCACTACGGTTACGGCTATCTCAACGCCATACCCGCCCAACACTGTGTGCTCATCGAGATGTACCGCGCCTACAACAACGAGCAGTGGGTGTGGGCACCCTACTACAGCGTCCATAAGCAGCTGGCCGGCCTCATCGACATCGCCAACTACGTCGATGACAAAGCCATCGCCAAGAAAGCGCTGCTCATCGCCAAGGATATGGGGCTCTGGGTCTGGAACCGCCTTCACTACCGCACCTTTGTTGATGCCGAGGGCTCGCAGGAGCAGCGCCGCGCACGTCCTGGCAACCGCTATGAGATGTGGAACATGTACATCGCAGGCGAAGTGGGAGGAATGGCGGAGTCGCTTGCGCGCTTATCAGAAATGACAAGAGGAGTGAAAAATGAAGGTATGAAAGGTGAAAAGTCAGGTGATGACTTAAGTGATAGTGAGCGGCTGTTAGAGGCGGCCACTTACTTTGACAGCCCAGCCTTCTTTACGCCACTCTCAAAGAATGTCGATGCCATCCGCACACGTCACGCCAACCAACACATTCCGATGGTCACTGGTGCCCTTCGCGCCTATCGTGGCAACGGCGATGCCTACTACTACAACCTCGCCGAGAACTTTTGGACGATGATCCAAGGCCGCTACCGCTATGCCATGGGCGGTGTGGGCAACGGAGAGATGTTCCGTCAGCCCTACACGCAGATCCTCTCGATGTGTACGAACGTGGGCACCGACTGGCGCGACCGTTCCACCTACCCCGAGCCGACGCTCAACGAGACGTGCTGCGCCTACAACCTGGCCAAGCTGACCAAGGACCTCAACTGCTTCCGTCCCAACGATGCGCGTTACATGGACTACTACGAGCGTGTGCTCTACAACCAAATCGTCGGTTCGCTCCGTCCCGACAACTATGCCGTGCTGTACCAATACGCCGTGGGTCTAAATGCCTCAAAGCCTTGGGGCAACGAAACACCGCAATCGACATGCTGCGGCGGCACGGGAGCGGAGAATCATGTGAAATACCAGGAAGCCGCCTATTTCGTGGGCGGAGACACGCTCTGGGTGGGGCTCTACCTGCCCACGACAGCACAGTGGGATGCGAAAGGCGTCACCATCGAACAGACGTGTGAATGGCCTGCCGAACGCTCCACCATCACCTTCCCACGCTGCAAGAAACCTTTCGTGCTGAAGCTCCGCACGCCCTACTGGGCCACACAGGGATTTGATATTCAGATCAATGGCCGCAGCATTTCAGACCGCTACCAGCCCGGCACTTACGTCACCCTGCCCGCCCGCCTCTGGAGCAGCACTGACCGCATCGAGGTCATCATGCCATTCACCACCCACATCGATTTCGGTCCCGACAAGATGGAAGTTGCTGCCACAGGCAAGAACGAACCCAAGACGCGCTTCAAACCTGAATGGTGCGGAGCACTGATGCACGGACCGCTCGTCATGGCCGCCGAAGGGTTCAAGAGCTGGGAAGGAGCAACTATTCAAGTGAATAGTGAAAAAGTGAAAAATGAAAAATTTATTTTACCAAAGTTTCAGGTTAACGAAACAGTTCATAATGGAAAACCTCATTTTTCACTTGGAGGCAAAACCGACATTTTTCACTTTTCACTCAGAGACAAAGTCTCTTTCGTCCCTGACTACGCCGCCGATCGCCACGTCACCCACTACTTCCGCTTCCTCCTCCCCGGCGATCCCGTTACGGTTTCCGAGGGTTCTCCAGAGGGTGATGTTACCGTCGATGACACCCGCCTCCGCGAGGCTATGGCCATCGCGCGCAGCCGCCGCGACGCACAGAATGCTTGGAACGAGATGGCTGTCAAAGTACCGGAATACGCGCCTTGGGCCAAGCACGGCTATGCCCGCCTCATGGAGCAGTTCGACCGCGCCCGAGCCCTCTTCGATGATGCCGACCGCAGCCACAACCAGACCGCCATCGATGACATGACCACCGAGCTCAACGCCGCCCTTAACACGATGCGCCCCGGAAACCTACCTGAACTCGAAGACTTAAATGAGCTGTTGCCGTTGCTGGCCAAGGCTCAGGAGCGCACATCCGCTGGCAGCAACGTCAGCACCGCACTCCGCGAAGCTGTCGAGTATGCCGAGATGGTCGTCAAGTACGTCAGCGATGGCTCTGGCACACAGGATATGATCGACCGCGCTGTCCAACAGCTGAAAAAAGAGGTACAATAATCCATTCCTGTTTCGCCAATGCTGCTTGAATTGAAGCGAAATAGACCCATAAAAAAGGCCCGCGAGGAATTGGATTCCCTGCGGGTCAGCATATAAATAAGTCGATAATGTCTATTTAAGCTCGATGTTTAGTCGAGACTGCCAGTAAAAACAGATGCGTTACTGACGATTGCTGCAATTGCTACAATTGCGAAAGCAATATAAGTTACTGATGTAATCATAATCCTTTTACCTTTTAAATGTTTTACTTCTTGTTATCCTTTTAATGGTTAATGGTTGTTGTGTTACCTGGTTTGATGTTTGAATGGGTTAATAGTTGAATGTGTTTCTGGTTAATTTGTTTATTTGTTTCAGCCTCGCTTGGCCTCTCTTTTGAACTTTGTTATCCTCTGTTCTTTCTCTTTTGCGCTGCAAAGGTACGGCGTTTTTATGGAATATGCACTATAAATATGCTGCACAGCATAAAAATCGCCCTTTTCTTTGACCTCAGTCAAGAAAAAAGCAATCCATTTCACTAATTGACAAAGGTCATCAAAACAGCATGACAGAATGTCATGGTTTGGCACGTTAACGGATGAACGGAGTAACAGATTCCCTTTTTATTAATAAGGTTCGCGCGCGTGATTATTTGGTAATGGGGGAACCTCCGGTTTGTCGAAAGATGACTGGACAGTAAATTGACGATGTGGGTACCATATAAAAGAAAGAGGATTGCCCTTTAGATGGACAATCCCTCTGAGTTGCGGAGGTTGGACTCGAACCGACGACCTCCAGGTTATGAGCCTGGCGAGCTACCAACTGCTCCACTCCGCGATCTTCCGACAGGTTATTCTGTCGTTTGCGGGTGCAAAGGTACGGCTTTTATTTGGATTGACCAAGTTTTAGGCTAAAAAAATTGGAAAAAGTGCATCTTTTTGCTCATGTGTGCAAAAAGATGCTCCTTTTTTTGTCCATATCGCATAAAACATCTATTTTTGGCCACGCCAAACCAAGCTGTACAACTCATGCCACAACTAAAAACTCGTTTGCTGCTCATCGATACAGCACGTCAACTGTTTGCCAAACAAGGCTTTGAGAATACGACAATGAACGACATCGCCGAAGCTTCCGGTAAGGGGCGGCGAACCTTATACACCTATTTTAAGAATAAAGAAGAAGTCTATTCCGCTGTCATCGACGGCGAACTGATGCGCATCTCCTCCACCTTCCTTGCCGTGGCGCGCAAACAGATGCCACCGCTGGAGAAACTCGTGGAGCTGATCTTCGCGCACCTGAGCCTGATGAAGGAGGCCGTGGAGCGCAACGGTAACCTGCGCGCCAAATTCTTCCGCAATATCTGGCAGGTGGAGAGCGTGCGCAAGAAATACGACAAGAAAGAGCATGACATCATCGCCAAGACGCTCGACGAAGGCGCACATGCTGGGGTCTTTGAGGTGGATGACCAGATGCTCTACACAGACATCATCCAAGCTTGTGCCAAGGGACTCGAAGTACCTTATATCTTTGGGCGTTTGGGCATAGGAATGAATATCGATGCCACACGCCCCATCGTCACCAAGATCCTACGACGCGCGCTCGGCATGGATCTCAGGGGAGGGAATGGGTATAGGTATTGAGTGAAAAGTGAATAGTAAAAAGTGAAAAATAAAGAATGGCTTGAAACTCAATCGTAATATAGAAAATTGTCAAATAGTCAAATAAACAAGATGAAACTACTGGAAGGAAAAACTGCACTGATCACCGGTGCAGCACGAGGCATTGGCAAGGCCATCGCCTTGAAGTTCGCCGCTGAAGGCGCTAACATCGCATTCACCGACCTCGCCGTCAACGAGGAGACACAGGCTGAGATCGCTGCTCTTGGCGTTAAGTGCAAGAGCTACGCCAGCAACGCAGCCGACTTCGCCGAGACGGAAGCGCTGGTGAAACAGGTCAAGGAAGACTTCGGCACCATCGACGTCCTCATCAACAACGCGGGCATCACCAAGGACGGTCTCATGTTGCGCATGACGGAGCAGCAGTGGGATGCTGTTATCGGCGTGAATCTGAAATCGGCCTTCAACTTCATCCATGCCGTGGTACCCGTGATGATGCGCCAGCGTGGCGGAAGCATCATCAATATGGCCAGCGTCGTGGGCGTTCACGGCAATGCTGGTCAGGCTAACTACGCTGCTTCGAAGGCAGGTATGATTGCCCTGGCCAAGAGCATCGCACAGGAGATGGGTCCCAAGGGCATCCGTGCCAACGCCATCGCCCCGGGCTTCATCGAGACGGCCATGACAGCAGCCCTGCCCGAAGCCGTTCGTGAGGACTGGATGAAGAAGATTCCACTCCGTCGAGGTGGCAAACCTGAGGACGTCGCTGACGTAGCCCTTTTCCTCGCCTCCGACCTCAGCTCGTATGTTAGCGGCCAAGTCATTCAGATTGACGGCGGCATGAATATGTAGGGCACGAGCAAGCTCGTAGTTTAAAGTTTAAGGTTTAAAGTTTAATGCAGACACTTTGGACATGAAGAAAAGTTCTACAGTATTCCTTCTAACGCTGGCTATCTGTTCTATTACATTGCTTCATTCTTGTGATACGCCTAAAACAGTCGCTTGGAGTTACTATTATTGTGCAAAGGACACCTTGGAATCGGGCGACCCGTACGCCGCGAAAGATTTTCTGCAGAAATGTAAGGCAGATGAGGACAAGGTGCTTGCCTCAAAAGTAGACTCTTTGATGAGCGTTATAGAAATAAAAATAGAAGAGAATAAGGCTAAAGAACGCGAAGAGTAGTCTGATGAAGGTTCTTTATGAAGATAATCACGTGATCATCGTTGCGAAGAGCGCAGGCGAGATCGTCCAGGGCGACAAGACCGGCGACGAACCCCTCTCCGAAACGGTGAAAGCTTACATCAAGGAACGCTACGCCAAACCCGGCGCAGTGTTTCTCGGTGTGGTGCATCGTTTGGATCGTCCCGTCAGCGGCGTTGTCCTCTTTGCCCGCACAAGCAAGGCATTGGCGCGCCTCAACACGATGTTTGCCACGCAAGCTGTCGCCAAGACTTATTGGGCCCTTGTGCAGAACGCACCAGCCGAGCCCGAAGGCACGCTGACGCATTACCTCGTACGCAACGAGAAGCAAAACAAGAGTTATGCCTACGACCACGAGCGACCTGGTGCCAAGCGCGCCATTCTCGACTACAAAGTCATCGGACATTCCGACCGCTATCACCTCGTTGAGGTACACCTCCACACAGGCCGTCACCATCAGATACGCTGTCAGTTGGCCGCCATCGGCTGTCCAATCCGTGGCGACTTGAAGTACGGTGCTCCACGCAGCAACCCCGACGGCAGTATCAGCCTCCATGCCCGCAGCATCCGTTTCGAGCATCCCGTCTCGCACAACGACATCTTCGTTGTGGCACCGCCGCCCTCCGACGGTCCTTGGCAGGCATTTAAAGCAGACTAAAAGCGATCTGACTTCGAGAAAAGAGGACTCCGCATCAAAAAAACATCACTCTTTCTGCGAATTTTTCTCTTTTCTTTTTTCTCTTTTCATTTTTTTACCTATCTTTGCACCCGCAAAACCACGGAGAGATGGTAGAGTGGTCGATTACAGCGGTCTTGAAAACCGCCGTACCGAGAGGTACCGGGGGTTCGAATCCCTCTCTCTCCGC
>CAJORF010000058.1 GCA_905236985.1 uncultured Bacteroidaceae bacterium
ATGTGAACATTTCTGCTTTCATACACCTATATAACGTAGAAAGCACCAAATGTTAAGTGTGCATTAAGTTTATTTAAGGAAAAAAACAAACATCATGATTCGGCAGTTGCAACATCGATGCTGAATCAAATAGGTTGCAAATGACCTTCACAATATTGCTCACCTAAATGTTTGTGAAGTTGAAGGCAGGCTATCTGAGCGATATGGTACAGTATTTTGGTGTTTTTTCGCAAAAAAGAGGAAAATTGCACATGGGAAAAGTATAATTTCATTACTTTTGCACAAACAATGATGAAAAATGGTACTGAGACAAGATTAAACTAAATGATAATAAAGATATCATGGCAAGTAACACGGACTTTGTACAGTATATAGCAGACCAGTGCGCAGGTGCTGGCGAGATTGTCACTAAGAAGATGTTTGGTGACTATGGGATTTATTGCGACGGCAAAATCTTCGGACTGATCTGCGACAACCGTTTCTATCTGAAGCCGACGGAGGCAGCACGAAAGCTGTTGCGCGTTATCGAACTCCGACCGCCCTACGAAGGAGCCAAGGATTACTTCTACGTTGCAGATGTGGACGACCGCGACTACCTCTCCGCCCTCGTCCGCGCTACCTGCCGCGAACTGTCGGAACCGAAGCCCAAGAAAAAAGGATGATTTGAAACGGAATGATGAAGTCGGTCACAATGATTTCCCGAAAAGCACAATGGTTGCTTATGGATTTGAATGCAAGTCCTTATGATGTCGATTATTTTGCGTATCTTTGAGTTCAATTTAAAGATGTTTGCAAATCATTAGTATCCCGATTTTAACGGGTCACTAATGAGAGTTAGTAGAAGCGCATTATATAGCCGTTTTGGTGACAAACCCTTTGCTGCGCCACTTGCCTGAATGCCAGCGACGGAGGAGGATGACCCCTCGGATGTTCTCGTCGAGGGCAAAGCCTACCCACATGCCCACGAGGCCGTAGCCGAGGGGGATGCCGATGACATAGCTCAGGCCGACGGCAATACTCCACTGGAAAATGACTCCCACGACGAAGGGATAGACCGTGTCGCCCGTGGCTCGAAGCGTGCTGCCTGCAAAGATGTTCGACGTGCGGCCAATCTCAAGGAACACATCGACGACAAGTACCCAGACCCCCATGCGGATAATCTCCTCATTGTCGGTAAAGGCACGGAGAAGGCTGGGGCCTACTATGGCAAGCAGGATAGAGCCACAGAGCGTGACAGTCATCGCCAAGCGGAAGAAGTAGTTGCCCAGCACGTAGGCCGCCTGATGGCGCCACTGGCCCACGAGATGCCCCACAAGGATGTCGCCTCCCTGCGTGATGCTGACACAAAACAGATAGACAAACATGATCATGTTGTAGCAGTAGGTGCGTGTCGCCAGGGCCTCGTTGCTGATCTGGTTGATGAAATAGGTGATGACCACCTGTGAGAGGCTGTAGCTGATGTTCTCGCTCATGGCGGGTATGCCGATCTTCAGCAGGTTCCTGAGTTCCTGCCAGGGTATGGGAAGGAAGTAACTGAGCGGGAAACGGCGGATGTGAACGCGGGAGTGGATGATGGCGAGCAGCACCATGGAAACGGCACGGCTGACAGCAGTGGCTATGGCAGCACCCTCGACGCCTAATTTCGGACAGCCCCAGTGGCCGAAGATGAGGGCATAGTTGCCCAAGATGTTCAGCACGTTGACGATGCCCGTAACAACCATCGGCCACACCACCTTGTCGGCACTTCGCAACGAGGCAGAGAAGGTCAGCGACAGAGCCTGGAAGAACGATAGCGCACCCGTCAACCGCAGATAGACCACGCCGTCGCCCATCAGCTCAGGGCGCAGCCCCATCAGTTGCAAAAGGTCTTCAGCAAAGAAGAAAAGCAATGCGCTGACCGTCAGTCCGAGCAGCAGGTTGACCACTAAGGCCATGCCCACCACCTGTACGAGCCGCTTGTGCAGTCCCGCCCCGATGTACTGGGCGCAGAGGATGGCCGCGCCCATCGAGAAGAACTGATAGACGAGAAACACAAGCGAGATGAGCTGATTGTCCAGTCCTACCGCTGCCACGCTGTTGTCGCTGTAGCGGCTCAGCATGACGGTGTCAACCGCACCAAGCAGCATCACCAGCGCTATCTCGATAAACACAGGGATGGTGATGACTTTCAACTGATGTTTCAGATTACAGTCAGACATCGTGGCACAGGTCTTACCTGATAAAGTTCATGAATTGCGGACGTTCGTCACGCTTGGGAGCGGCATCGCCGTCACCATGAATCTTCTGCAGCAGGAAAGCCATATTGGTAGCCAAGGTGCGCATGGTCTGCATGCCCTCGGTGTCGAGCTTTACCTCTCCCTTGCCTGCACCGTAGGCGATGTTCCAGTATTGTGAAGTGACCACGGGCATGTTCATCATCTCGAACATCATGTTCATGGTCTGAAGCGTGGCCGTGGCACCGCCTCGCCGACATACAGCCAATGCCGCTGCGGGCTTGTTCTGCACCAGATGGCCTGCCGAGAAGAACAGGCGCTGCATCAGCGACAGCACACCGCCGTTGGGCTGGCCGTAATACACAGGCGTACCCACGATGAGCGCATCCGCTGTTACCATCTTTTCGGTAATGACGGCACAGAGGTCGTCATCGAACACACAACCCTTGCCCCCATTTTGGTGACAGCCACCGCAGTTGATACACATGCGGACGGGCTTTCTGCCTATCTGAACGATTTCAGTTTCTATACCATGTTTCTGCAACGTCGTCTCTATCTCCTGTAAGCAGCAGAACGTGTTGCCGTCGGATCTCGGACTACCATTGACCATAAGCACTTTGCACTTTTTGCTCGACGCGGTATGCTCGATAGCTGATACAGGCGATACGACAGCTGCACCAGCAGCCGCCATTGTGGCTTTCTTGATGAAATCTCTTCTGTCCATTGTAATTTTGTTAGGTTTAATCCAAATCGGTCATTCGCCTCATTTTGTTTGTGTAATCTCGAATTCATCACCAGTTCTCCATAGCCTGAGGAAGGCTTGTCTCTGATTCATCGATCATATGAGAAAATTCCCTTTTGCGTGGCAAAGGTAATATTACTTTGAATAACAAACAAATATAAAGAGGATTTTCTAATGGCAATCATTAGAATTGGCTAAAATTGGCTCTAATGACTGATTTGGGCTTACCGTCGTGGTGTGAAAGAATACGGAATGAAGACGTGAAAAAGCAAATAATCGTCAAAATCTTTTGCCCGAAACGAAAATATGCCTATCTTTGCGGCTCGAAATGCAATAAATATCACTAAAAGAAACATTCAAACAATGAAGAATCTCTGGAAAATCATGGCAGCGCTGATGATCATTGCCCTGCCGTTCGTAGTCGCTTCTTGCGGCAGTGATGACGAGGAAGTAGGTCCGAAGACCTATACTTGGGCATGGACGCTGCAGAATACCAGTCTGGGCAGCAGTGCCACAACTGTACAGAAGACGGATGCTCTCGCCGCTGAAGGTGAGGTCAACTTGCTCCTGGCAGCTGCATTCAAGGCTCAGGGCTTTACCGTAGATGCGCAAAATCAGAAGTTCACCATCGAGACAGAGGAACTTCCGACGTTGTTCGACAATAAGGTGAAGTCAGCTGTTTATGCCGTGCTGTCTCAGCCCACGTTGTCAGATATCGTTCAGCCTCTGCCCGCCTCTTCCAAGATTGTGGTGAAGCGCGGTAGCACAACAGTCATCGAGAACAAGCTGAAATAGGCTTTAATCCCTGTTCCCGCATAGCCTGCCCTCAACGTCGAAGGCAGGCTTATACCTATTAAATTATATACTATATACGCACGCGTATGCAATTCACAGACAAAGCTCACATGAGCGATCTCATCCACGACGACTACCGTCTGTTGCAAGTGATTTCGCGCTTCGGTATCTCGTTGGGATTCGGCGACCAGACTATCGATGCCGCCTGCAAAGCTTGCGGCGTGGATACACAGACCTTCCTTGCCGTAGCAAACTTTATGCTGAACGAGGGACGTTTGTCTGTGGAAGATTTGGCCGAGGAGGTGAGCGTGGCAGAATTGGTGCGTTATTTGCAGCGTTCGCACACCTATTTCGTCGATTTCCGTCTGCCTGCCATACGACGTAAGTTGATAGAGGCCATCGACTGTTCGGCCAAGAACCAGATTGCCTTCCTCATCCTGAAGTTCTACGATGAGTATGCCGCCGAGGTGCAGCGGCACATGGAGTACGAGAATGAGCATATTCATACCTATGTGCAGCAACTGCTGGATGGCAAGGTGCCAACGCTTCACGCCGACTACAGTGAGTTAGCTCACCAGCACCATGACAACCACTCGAGCATCAGCAAGAGCAGTCACGAGCTGAAGGACATCATCACTAAGTACTACCCCAGCGATAGCGACACGCAGCGCCTTTCTGACACCCTGATGGACATCTACATCATGGAGGAAGACCTGTTCACGCATTGCCATCTGGAGGATACGCTCTTTGCCACAGCCGTGCAATGTCTGGAACGTAGGGTGAAGGCGCGAGTCGTAGATGCCAACGAGGCAGGCAGCACATCGATGCAGCCCACGAACAGTGATGGCGCGCAGGATGATCTGTCGGAACGCGAGCAGGAGGTGATACGCCTTGTGGTGCGTGGTCTCTCGAACAAGGAAATCGCCGAAAAGCTGTTCATCTCCGCTAATACGGTGATGACCCATCGCCGGAACATCGCCCGTAAGACGCAGATCCATTCGCCAGCCGGTCTCACCATCTATGCCATCGTCAACGGACTAATTAACCTGGAGGAGGTGAAACTATAAGCATGGATCAAGAACTCAATAGCTTAATACATTCTACTCCCCTCCCTTCAAGGGAAGGGCAGGGGGGAGGGACTGATTTTGAAAATGCCCTGCGCCCCTTGCACTTCGACGACTTCGCCGGACAGGGACAGGTGGTGCAGAACCTGAAGGTGTTTGTGGAGGCAGCCCGCTATCGTGGAGAGCCTTTAGATCACACCTTGCTGCACGGCCCTCCAGGCTTGGGGAAGACCACGCTCTCCAATATCATTGCCAATGAGTTGGGTGTAGGCTTCAAGGTGACGAGCGGCCCCGTCTTAGACAAGCCTGGTGATTTGGCAGGCATCCTCACCTCACTGGAGCCGCAGGACGTGCTGTTCATCGATGAGATACACCGCCTGTCGCCCGTTGTGGAGGAGTACCTGTACTCGGCGATGGAGGACTACCGCATCGACATCATGATTGACCGCGGCCCCAGTGCTCGAAGCATACAGATTGACCTCAACCCATTCACCTTGGTGGGGGCCACGACACGCTCGGGACTGCTCACGGCTCCCCTTCGTGCTCGCTTCGGCATCAACCTGCATCTGGAATACTATGATGCTGAGACGCTCACAGGCATTGTGTTGCGCTCTGCTGGCATCCTGCAACAACCCATCGACACGTCGGCAGCAGCTGAGATCGCCCGCCGTAGCCGTGGCACGCCACGTATTGCCAATGCCTTGTTGCGCCGTGTGCGCGACTTCGCTCAGGTGAAAGGCAACGGACGCATTGATCTTGAGATAGCCCGCTATGCCCTTGAGGCACTCAATATCGACCGCCACGGACTCGACCTCATCGACCGCAAGATTCTGCTAGCCATCATCGATAAATTCAAGGGCGGCCCTGTGGGTATCACTACCATTGCTACTGCCATTGGTGAAGATCCTGGCACCATTGAGGAGGTCTATGAGCCGTTCCTCATCAAGGAAGGCTTCATCAAGCGCACGCCACGAGGTCGCGAGGTTACAGACTTGGCATACGAACATCTGGGAAGACCCACCCCCAGCCCCTCTCGTAATGGAGGGGAGATGAAGCTTCTTTTTGAAGATGAGTGATTCAAGATTTCAAAATAACTTTCGCAAGGATTTCCCCATCCTCTCCCGCACGGTCTATAACCGCCCATTGGTCTATTTGGACAATGGCGCCACGACACAAAAGCCGCAGTGCGTGATAGATGCCATGACGGACGAGTACCTCAATGTGAACGCCAACGTACACCGCGGCGTACACTATTTGTCGCAACAGGCTACAGACCTCATGGAACAGGCACGTGAGACCGTGCGACAATTCGTCAACGCTCGATCGACAGTGGAAATCATCTTCACACGTGGCACTACCGAAAGCATCAATCTCGTTGCCGCCACATTCACGCAAGCTTTTCTCCACGAGGGCGACGAGGTGATTCTCACGGAGATGGAACACCACTCGAATATTGTGCCGTGGCAGCTGGCACAAGCGCGCGTGCCTTTCACCATCAAGGTCTGTCCTATCACTAATGAGGGAAGACTGGATATGGAAGCTCTTGAGCGTCTGTTCACTCCACATACTCGTCTCTTAGCCTGCACGGCTGTCAGCAATGTGATGGGCACGGTAAACCCCATCGCCGAGATCATCGCCATGGCTCATGGACACAACACACCTGTACTCATCGATGCCGCCCAAGCCGCGCCGCACCAGCCCATTGACGTGCAAGCCCTGGACTGCGACTTCCTTGCCTTCAGCGGACATAAGGTTTATGGTCCGACAGGCATCGGCGTGCTGTATGGCAAGGAGGAATGGCTTGACCGTTTGCCGCCGTACATGGGTGGGGGAGAGATGATCGGCAAAGTCAGTTTCGAACATACCACCTGGAATGAGTTGCCTTATAAGTTCGAGGCTGGCACACCCGACTACATCGCCACCACGGGACTGGCGCGTGCCCTGGACTATGTCACGTCCATTGGCTTCGAAGCCATCATGGCACACGAGCACGATCTCACGTGCTACGCCCGTCAGCGATTGGCTGCGATTCCAGGAATGCGCTTCTTTGGTCCTTCCGACGAAGCCGTCATCTCCTTCCTCGTAGGCTCTATTCACCACCTCGACCTCGGCACTTTGCTTGATCGCCTCGGCATAGCCGTGCGCACAGGTCACCATTGTGCTGAGCCTCTGATGCATCGCTTGGGCATCGAAGGCACCGTTCGTGCCAGTTTTGCCCTTTACAATACTCGCGCTGAGGTAGATGCCCTTGTCAGCGCAATAGAGCGCGTTCGCCAGATGTTTTGAGCTTTTCCTTGTTGATGCAAGTCAAGGAAAAGGGCGTTTTCTATGTTTTATAACACAGAAATGGCCTTTTTCTATGAAATCACCGTACCTTTGCAGCGCAAAACAAAAGAAGCAGGCCAAGCGAGGCCAAACAACACTTCAGAAGATAAAGGGTAAAAGTCCGTAAATAATAGGTAAAAGAAAAGATTGTTTCATTAAAGGAGTAACGACAATGAAAGTTTTGACCATTTCAGCGCTTGCAGTTACTTTAGCAGCAATTGCAGCCTTCACAGATTGGAAGAATGGTGGACAGGGAAGTCGTTCAACATCTAGATTACTTCTGCAGTTCTGAAGACCTGTGACATACACATTGAGATTTAGTTAGTTAGTTTATAAGGTAAATGATTTTGTCAAGCGATCGTCCGTGAGGATAGTCGCTTTTTTTGTTTTTTTACCTCTTTTTTCCTGTCTTCTTTGTTTTTCTTTCGCCTTAAATTTTGTCATGCCATAAATTATGAGTACTTTTGTGCGCGAAATATCAAGAATATCTATCAATACCTCTTCTTCATTATGGAAAAAATACAAGAATTGACAGAAAAGATCCGTCGCGAAGGCGTGGAGAAAGGACAAGCTGAGGCCGCACAGATTGTGGATGAGGCCAAGGAACAGGCTGCCAAAATCGTAGCAGATGCCAAGGCTCAGGCCGAGGCTATCATGGTTAAGGCTAAGAAAGACGCTGCGGAGCTCGACAAGAACACCAAGAGCGAACTTAAGCTTTATATGGGGCAGGCCATCAATGCCCTCAAGAGCGAAATCACAACGATGGTTACGGACAAGATTGTTGCCGCCAGCACCAAGAAACTCACCGATGACAAGGACTTCCTGGGCAAGTTCACTGTGGCACTGGCTACGGAATGGGCCAAGAAGGAAGACATTGTCATCAGTACAGCTGATGCAGAAAGCCTCAAGACCTATTTCGCTAAGGAGGCTAAGGCTTTGTTAGACAAGGGTGTTAAGATTGAAAAAGTCAATGGCCATCAGGCACTTTTCACCGTGCAGCCTGCTGACGGTAGTTACCGCGTAGATTTCGGCAAGGATGAGCTCGAAGGCTATTTCAAGAACTTCCTGCGTCCGCAGCTCATTGAAATGCTGTTCTGAACTTTAAGTTGACAAGTAAACAAGTTGACAAGTAAACAAGTCGTTTCTACAAAGCTTGGTTATAAACATTTGAAGAGATTCAACAATCAACTCGTCAACTCATCAACTCGTTATCTGAAAGATATATGGCAAACTACTATACCATACTGACGGGACAACCGCCCTTGACGATGAGCGACACTGCTACGCGCACTCCGCTTGCTCAGCTCAAGGATCTGTTCACTGAAGCTGTCAGCGGAGACGATGCTCAAGCCGTGGCCGATTTCTTCCTGAAGTTTGACTGCCTCAACTTGGTGCGTCTGCTCAAAGACCCAGAGAATCAGCACATCGACCCCCGTGGCATACTCTCGCACGAGCAACTTGATGAGCTGATCCAAAGCGAGCATGGAACGGGACAGGATTTGGAACAGGTGCCGGAGTTTATAAAGACTTTTCCCGAGGACTTTCATGCCAAGACTGGATCGCCCACCTATTTCCCTGAGGACGAAATGCTCTTGCAGTACTACACCTACGCTATCGGCACGAAGGATCCTGAGGTTGCTGCCTGGTATCAGTTCAACTTCGACTTGCAGAATGTGATGACCGCCCTCGTGGCTCGCAAGAACGGATGGAAGGTCAGCGACTATGTCAAGGGCGAGGGCGACTTCTGTGATGCCCTCCGCACTAGCATGGCAGCTGACTTCGGTCTCAGCGGTGTGATGCCATTCGTGGCCGACATCATCGGCATAGCTGATGAGACAGACCCCGTGAAAAAGGAAAAGAAGATGGATGCCTTGAAATGGGCTTGGCTCGACGAGCACACTTTCTTCGAACCCTTCGGTCTTACAGCCCTCATCGCCTATCTCGCACGTACCGAAATCCTCGAACGTTGGGCTCTGCTCGATCCCCAACAGGGTCGCGAACGCTTCACGCAGATCATCGATGATTTGCGCGGCGAAGCTAAAATCCCCGATGAGTTTAAGGGCGTCGGCCAACAAGCACGAGCTAAGGAAACAGCCTACCAAAAGGGGGATGGAAGCTATCAGACGGAGGCAGACAATTACTCTAAGTCTGAAAGGTGACATGCTATAGTTTGTTAAAGGAAATATACTAAAAAGCATCAAAAAATATATGACAAAAGGAACTGTTAGTGGCGTTATCGCCAACATGGTAACGCTCCGCGTAGATGGACCGGTGAGGCAGGGTGAGATCTGCTACATCGAAACAGGCGGCGACCGCCTCATGAGCGAGGTCATCAAGGTCATCGGTCAGGACGTCTACGTTCAGGTATTCGAGAGCACCCGCGGACTGAAAGTGGGTGCCGTGGCCGAGTTC
>CAJORF010000059.1 GCA_905236985.1 uncultured Bacteroidaceae bacterium
CATCGCGATGGATAGGATAAGCGCCGTCCATGTTGAGCTGTTTCATACCGTCGATAGGCTGACCAATCACGTTCAGCATACGACCCTTAATCTGTTCGCCAGCAGGCATCACGATTGGCGACCCCAATGGCTTGGCCTCCAATCCACGCTGCAAACCGTCGGTATTGTCCATAGCCACACAGCGCACCGTATCTTCGCCGATGTGCTGCTGCACCTCGACAATGAGCTGGTCGCCGTTGGGGCGCTGAATAGACAATGCTTCGTGAATCTTAGGCAACACCTTTTCCGCATCCAATCCCTTGGTATCGAAGAAAACGTCGATGACAGGACCGATAATCTGGGAAATGTGTCCATTAATTTGTGACATAAGCAGTTGAATATTTAAGTTATTGTTTTATGTTTTAGTCAATGTTCTGCAAAGTTAGCAAAAAAAAACAAACTAAGAAAGAAAATCCTCATTTTTTTTGAAAATAGTCTTTTTTAACGTTTCGCCGCGCAAGAATTGACGTTTTCCTCGTTACCTTTGTAGAACGAATCAAATAAAGCATGAAATGATGAAGAAGTTTTTAATCTTGTCAGTAGCCGTGGTGCTGAGTGGTACGATGCTGTCATGCAACTCGTCAGAAGACGAAACCGATAATCTTAACGAGGCCAAGAAGGTGGTGAACATGCTGTCGGAGGCACAGCCGGTAGAGTTGACGCAGGCACAGAGAGTGTTTGCCAACGACAATAACCATTTTACGCTGCACTTCATGAAGACAGCCAACGATGCCGGCCAGAGCGGCAAGAGCTTTATCTACTCCCCTCTGAGCATCACCTATGTATTAGGAATGGTGAACGATGCCGCCACAGGACAGACGGAGCAAGAGCTGGAACAGACCTTGGGCTTCCATGAAGGAGGCATCCAGGCCGTGAACGACTACTGCAAGAAACTCATTGACGGTCTGCCCAAGGTAGATAATAAGGTGACGCTGAATATCGCCAATGCCCTGTTCGTGAATCACGACAAGGCGACACTGAAGTCGCAGTATCAGCAGGACATGAAGCAGTACTACGATGCCATGGCAGAGAACCTGGACTTCAAATCGTCATCAGCCCTCAGCGCCATCAACAATTGGGCGAGCGACCATACCAACGGCATGATTCCCAAGATTCTCGATGATATCGACGCCAACGTGGTGACCTATCTGCTCAATGCCATCTATTTCAAGGCTGACTGGGCCTCGAAATTTGACCAGAAGAACACCAAGGAGGAGACTTTTGCCACAGAGAACGGCAACACCAAGCTGCCGCTGATGCACCAGAACGTGCTCATCAACTATTTCAAGAACGATACCTATTCTGCCATCCAAATGCCTTACGGTAACGGCTATTGGAAAATGATGGTCATGCTTCCGGAAGAAGGAAAGACTACCGACGACATTATTGACCGCCTTGACAGATTTGGATTCGAATGGGTAGAATGGTGTTCAACGGCTACCTATTATGGCTTCAGTCCCTACGAGGTCGACTTAAAGCTGCCTCGCTTTGAGACAGTCTCAGACACCAACGATATTGGCATTGGCCTCACCGGCTTGCTGAAGAACATGGGCATTAGGTTGGCGTTCGATAGCGAATATGCAGAGATTCCCAATATGTGCGAAAAGGGCAGCGTGTATATTTCGATGATGCGGCAGAAGGCTAAGATTAAGGTGAACGAGGAAGGTTCTGAGGCTGCCGCTGTCACCGTCGCCGGTATAAATTTTCTTTCAAGCACAGGTACTGTAGCGTATCCCAAGGCCGTCTTCCACGCTAACCACCCGTTTGTCTATATGATTAGTGAGGCATCAACTGGTGTTATCATCTTTGTTGGAAAATTTACTGGAGAATAATATACACTATGCCCCACGGTACAGCATTATTACATTTGCACTTGTTAATCAGAAACTCACAGCCATGGCAAAGAAATCAATACTCCTTTCTTTACTGCTGGCCTGTAGCATCACTATGCCAGCAAAAGTCGTTTATGTGTCACCCGACGGCAACGATACGTCAGCCGGCACTATTGTATTTCAAAGTTCATCGTCCATCCCAACACCATCAGCAAGATTCGCCGCTGCATCACATTCGAAGGCAGAAAACAGTAAAAAACGGCAAAAACTCTCAACCTAAGTTAAGACTTTCACCCTCGCCACCCGATTTTCGGGCTTGCCGAGGGTTTATTTGTGCGACTTTTTGTAACTTTGCAGCACAAAACGTATAAAAAACAAAGAATGATGAACAAGCAAACCATCATCACCGCACTGCTCGCCCTCGTATCGTTAGGTGCGAACGCACAACTTGAAAGCGTGAAGGAACTCATAATGAAGTCTGAGTATTTCAGCCATGAGCGGCAAGTGCTCATCTATACACCAGGTGACTATCAGCAGTATGACCAGAACTACTATGATGTCATTTACGTGTTCGACGCGCAAGATCGCACGATGTTCGACCTCGTTCACTGCCTGCTTAACATAGCCTGCAAGCCCGACCC